>NZ_JBGLYN010000021.1:0-82797 GCF_047304045.1 Variovorax sp. Varisp85 | reverse complement strand
CCGCAGTGGCACGCTGAGTACCGTGCAGCTCAGCCTTCTCCGGGCTGTGGACCTACACCACGGAATGGGACGCGACCCTCCAAGCCCCGCGCCCAGCAAAAAGCCCCAGTAACAAGGGCTGCTACTGGGGCTTGAGTTTGGAGGAGAGGGAGGAAATCGAACCAACGAAAGCGAGAAATACTTAGGGGAACAACACAAGAGCAAACTGCCCTGGATCACGCACTCATGAGGCTTATAAGCAACAATTTAATTCCCTTCACCGCCAGTTTGGAAAGATCGCGAGTACGCCGCACTCCTGTCACTCGAATCAGAGCAGAGCAGAGAGGTTGAGGGGAGCCGGCGTGCGGCGTGCCATCCTGTCGTCAGCCTTGCCCCGCCATGCTTAGGTGTCGTGAGTCAAGCTGCTTTCCTGTCGAATTTCGTCACGTTATCTGCCGCCAGCCTGTCGAGGTAATCGGCCCACTGCTGCATCATGACGGTACGCTGCCTCACATATTGCGTCCGGTTGTATGCTCGTCCATTGGCGTCCTTCACCGAGTGGGCGAGTTGTGCTTCGATCACTAGAGGGTCGACCTCCAGCACCTCCGCCAAGAGCGTGCGCGCCGTAGCTCGAAAGCCATGAACAGTTTGAACCGTAGGACCGTAACCCAAGGTCAACAGCGCCGCGCGCAAAGTGTTGTCGCTGATCGGACGTTCGTGGCTACGTTCGCCTGGGAATACCATGGTTCCGTGACCCGTAAGCGCATGCAGCTTGCGCAAAATCTCGACCCCCTGCCTAGGTAAAGGCACAACGTGAGGATCGCCATGCTCTTTGCCTTCGATACGACGTTTCATGCGTGCAGCCGGCACAGTCCACAGCGCTTGGTCAAGATTGATCTCGCTCCACTCTGCTGCCCGTAGCTCGTTAGGCCGCTGAAAGAGCATCGGCGCCAACTGCAACGCAGCCCGCACAACAGGTCCACCCTGATAGGCCCGGATCACACGGAGCAGCTCACCAAACTTCTTGGGATCGGTGATGGCCGCGAAGTGTCGTTTCCTGTGCGGCGTCAATGCGCCCTTGAGGTCGACCGTGATGTCGCGCTGTGCCCGGGCCGTAGCAACGGCATAGCGCCATACGGCTCTCGCGGTCTGCAGTACGCGACTCGCGACATCGAGCGCGCCACGCTCTTCAACCCGGCGCAAAGCAGCCAACAGCTCTATAGGTTGGATATCGCTGATCCGTCGCTCGGCGAAGTATGGATACAGATCCTGTGAAACCGATCTAAAGATGGGCTATGCCCCGCATGAATACTGGTTTCTGCCAATTCGAAAAAACTTTTGTACCCCCTTTTGTACCCCCTCCCTGAGCTCCTCTCATCTAATCTATTCTCCGCAACATTCTTGGGGTCTTCTCGACTGAACCGCCAGACTTATGGACTGCTGGCCGCTCGACACAAACTGCACGGCATAGCGGGGCGACGTGCGTCACAGGCCATGCGACCTAGAATGTCGGCAGGCTCTCCAGATTGTCCCGGGTCGACTTGTCCTTCTTGGTTTTCAAATATTCGGTCTCGACCGGCATGATTTCCAGTTGTGCGCCCGTCTGCCAGGATTTGTCAGCTTTCTGGATGATGGTCGTGAACTTGCTCCCCGCCTTGATTTTCTCGACCGCCTGCGGACGCGTCATTTCGACAGGCTTGCCCGAGCTGAATTTTCCTTCCGCGCCAACTTCAAACACTTTGAGGTGCTGGATATGAGTGTCGTCACTGTTGTAGCGAACGTGGCTGACGTAGTAGTTGCTTGCCATAAGGGGTTTCCTTTCTTTGCTGAGTAACTTGCCTTTGCGGTTCGCGCGAAGTGCGCTGCTTTCTCCCGCCGACGCGCTTCGCCCACTAGAGAGTCGCTGGATTGAGTGGACGGTGCTGATGGACACCCCCATTGTGTAGGTGGGCAGATGCGGTCTGGCGCGAAGGGAGTGATTTTTTCTTCGCCGACAGCTACTTAGTGCGTCTACGCGGTTCACCCACATCAGTTTTCTGCCAGATGCGAACCGCACCTACAAGAACCGGCAAGTCGACAACATCCGCAGACAACTCGTCGATGACAATGACGTCAAGCAGTTCCTCTTCCTAGCCCGACGACGCTTCGAGATCCTGAATGCCGGTCAACGCGCTCTGCAGCACGAAGTGCTGCTGGCGAAATCGAAACTGCGTGAGCTGGAGCGCAATGACAAGCTGGCCATACGCTTGGAACGGCGCATCCACAAGAGGTACGAATCGAATTTCTAGACGACCAATAGCTGTGGCGCATGGCCAGCGACCGAACGCGCGAAGTACCTTCGCGCATGTCAAATGGCGATCTCCTGCACGCCAGCCTGCGCAAGCAGTTCGAACAGGTCCGCCACCTTCTCGCGCGGCCCCCGCTCCTGGCAGAAAAGGAAAAGTGCGCGCTGCTTGGCGCGCGACAAGGCGACAAAGAAGGTAGCGATACCCTCCGGATTGCCGGGGACGTAGCTCCACCAAGCCCGATCGTCTAGGCCCAGGAACGCGATGGTGTCGTACTCGAGGCCCTTGCTCTTGTGCACAGTCATCAAAGGAACTTGCCCGATGCCGGCGAACGCGGCGAGACAGGCCGGCCAGTCCTGCGCCGTCTCGGCGCAGTTGGCGAAGTGCTGCGCGAAGCTTTCGGCCATGATCTGTAGCAAATCGCCATGGGCGTACTGCAGAAACGTGCGCGAGATGGCATCTCCGTCCAGAAACTCGAACACCTTGATCACCAGGTCCACCGCGCTCGCTCGACTCGGCGAGGTGGCGGTCATATCGCCGCGCAGGCCCGCCAGGAAGCGTGCGAGCTTCGCCTGGCTCCGGTCTGCGCCCGCTTCGTCATCGAGATCGAGCGCACGAAGGACCTGAAGCGCACCGGAAGCACGTTGCCAGGCAGCGGGCTCTCGTCGGTTTGCTCCCAACCGAAGAAATGCGAGCACGACCTGGCTGATCTCGTCCGCGAGCAGATCTTGAACCGTCGTGCGTCCCAGCGAGCGGCTTTCGTTGCGAATACTCAATCCGGCAGCCGCAAAGGCCTCGCCCAGTTCTACCTCGAAAACGTCCGCAGTCTGACGCACCAGCAACGCATAGTCGCGGGGCTGCTTGCCGCGCTGCGCCATGTCGGACGCCATCCATCGCGCAAGATGGCTTGCCTCGGCCTCACGCGTGCGACTTGCCCAGATCTGGGCCACATCACCATCCACTTGGCGCACGGCCTGCGCCTGGGTTGGCGCAGCACCGGCATCCAGCGCGCGCGCCACCACGTGCTGGATACGCACGAGATCCGGCGACGAGCGGAAATTGAAGAGCAGTGGGAAACGCTGCGCCCTAAAATCGGCCTCAAACCTCTCGAAGGCATCGGTTCGCGCGCCCGCCCACCCCATGATGCGCTGCTTGTGATCCCCAACGGCCGTGACCGTTGCATGGCCCGCAAAGGCGGACAAGAGCAAGTCGTACTGCGCGTAGGTCGTGTCCTGGAACTCGTCCACGAATACGAACGGGTAGGTCGTGCGCATCGCCGTGCGAATGTGTGCGTTCGACCGCAGCAGCAACTCCGCAAGGCGGTTGATACCCACAAAGGTCAGCGTGGAGCGACCAGCGCCGACCAATTGCTGGTGCCACCAGCGGTCGACGGCAAACTCGACGCCGTTTTGGGGGGCAATCCGCTCTACCTCCAAAATTCGACTGCCCACGACTTCAGGCTCGAAGGTGAGTGGGCCGAGTCCAGCGATTTCGGCCTGCCAAGCTTGCGGTGCTGCCATGCGCGCGCCATTGAGGAAGTCATCCATATGGCGCCGTGTCGGGAAGGCGAGATCGTAGGGCTTGGTCGGCCGGCGCGATGCAGGGATCGCAGACAGGAAACGGTCCACCAGTCCCTTCGTGAAAGCATCGAAGGTCATCGACACGAAACGGCTAGCCAATTCCGGCGGGCAGCGCTGACTTACGCGAGTGGCAAGGTTCGCTGCCGCATCGCCCTTGAAGGAAATGGCCAGGATCCGGTGGGGCGGCGGGCACAGGCCCGTCTCCAGCAGATAAACGGCCCGCTGCGCTAAGAACTCGGTCTTTCCGGAGCCCGGGCCGGCAACAACCGACGCAGAGCCGACATGCCTGAGTGCCTGCCAAGCGTCGGGCTCCAGATCGGGAATGCCACGCGGACGCCAGACATCCGGTGCAACGCGCGCCATCGTCAGATGCCGCCCGGTGCCGCCGGTTCGAGCTTGGTGCGCACGTAGTTCAGCAGCGCCCGCAGTTCCTCGGGGGCGCTTGCGGCGAGTTCGGGTGCCGGCACGGTCGAGAGCACACGCACGTGCGTTGTTGGCTTGCCTCGACCGAGGAACAGATAGCGATACCAACGCAGCGCCGTATCCCAACCTGCTGGATACGTACCAGGTACGCCATCTTCGCCGAGCACGGCATCCCTGGGATCCCCCCTTCCGGAAGGCCCGCGCTCCCCGGCATCCAGCACCTGATATGCGACGGGAAAGGCGTTGAACATTGAAAGATCAAGGTCGAGTGGATATGAGAAAAAGACACCAGAGCCACGCAAGTGTTGAACCCAGTGCTCGACGCCCGCTACGTTGCCCGCCGCGTTTTGAGCGAGCTGCGCCAGGTTCACCGCTGGTCCATTGGGATGCAATGCGGCGCCAAACACCTGCTGCGGATGAAATCCACAGGCCAGCAGTTGCTCACAAGTCGTCTTGATGCGCCCCCATCCTCCGCCGCTTCGGCCCCAGTCCAAGTCGAGCAAGGTCGCATGCGGAATGTCGAGGTCCGTCAGCAGGCGCCATAGGTGGTTCACGTGCCGTCCACCCAGCGGGACGATGGCCACGAACGATCGGTCGATCGGAAACCCCATCGCTGCCGCCAGCTTGGGTAACACCACCTCCTCGGTGGCCCCCTCGCCCAGCACAACGAAACGCGCGAAGTAAAGCTCTGGATAGCTTCTGACGGCCTCCCGCACGAATTTGGACGCCTCCTCCACGCCAGGAGGCAACTGCAGCGCGCGAACCATCGCCGTGCGGTCCACCGGATTCAAGCGGAAATGCCGCACGCCCTCGGGCTCGATGCGCGCCAGGATGCTCGCGGAGTGGCTTGACACGATGGCTTGCGCCCGATGGCCGTGGGTGAGTTCCTGGATCTGACCCACGATGCGTGACAGGTAGAACGGTGCGAGTGTGTTCTCCGGTTCCTCCACCGCGATCAGTGTCAGGGTGGGAAGCGAGACCGTGTCGACCAAGAAACCTGCAGCGGCCGGATCGGCCGCCGCCTGCGCTTCCACGTCGAGGATCGCCGCCGTCATGGCAAGGTGGAACAAGGAGCGCTGCCCATCGCTGAGGTCGTCAAGACCACGCTCACGCCCCAACTCGTCCGGGTAGAACATGACTTCCACTCTGCGCACGAACTCTTGCCAGCGCACGTCCACAGGCCTAAAGACCGGCGTCGTGTCAGTGCCCGCCGAATGGACCTGCTGCCAGCGATGGCTGACAGCCGCGGCGATGCGACCGACAGCGGCTTCCCCAACGAAGGCGCCGTTCATCGTCGCCCCGGCTTGGGCCAGTGCATCCTTGACACCCTGCGACCAGTTGATCGCGCGCCACAGGCGCCCCTTGAGGAAGGCAGTGACCTGAGAGCCGCCGTCTCGCGTGGCTGGCACGTAGATCATTTGAATCCTGGCCCGGTCCACGGCTTTCAGTTCGAAGCACTCGTCCTCCTCAAATGGTCCGAAGGTGCGCACCGCCAGCAGCTTCTGTTCCACCGCGCCCTCCAGCGAGCCGTCGTCCGTCCAGGTCGCCTGCAGCCGCAGGCGGCACTTGAGGTGGCCCTGCTCGTCGGCGGCCATTTGCTGGAAAAACTCTGGCACCGCTGCGAGGTTCGCGTTCGCATCGAGCTCAGGGAATGCGACGATGGCCTCGACGTACAGGCTGCACTGCGACGCGGGAACGAGTTCGTTCACAGGAATGTGGAAATCCTGTCGGCGCAGGCGACGTTGGTCCGCCGTTACACCAAAGAGTCGAGCCAGGGCCAACAGGACAGCGGTCTTGCCGGCGCCGTTGACGCCAATGAATGCAGTGAGGTCGCGTTCCAGCGCAATGGTGCTTTCTTGTGGGCCGAAGCATCGAAAGCCGCTCAGGTGCAATCGCTCGATGTGCATGCAGAAGATGGCCGTAGCCAAATGTAATTTCAGCGTCGAGTATGACCGAATCCCAAGGCGCCAAGACTGAGTCCACTGGAGCGAGCAACGCTACGCCGCAGCGCGACTTGCGTCCGCATCGTGACCGGACTCAAGGACCGTTTCCCCTTCCGGTAGCAGCCATACCTCAAACCGCAGCGTCAAGTCGAACGAAACACTCTGCGAATTTGCCAGCGCCCCTCATTCATGTGCAGTTCGAAGTCATCCCGAAAAGCCCTGCGACTAACCTCCTCCGCCGGGGTGATTGCCATCTCGAAGCCCGATGCGTCAATCCAGTGCACGCCGCTAGACCGACGGATCGGATGCACGCTGTACTGCCCTAGTCGGCCGTCAGTACCAGTCAATTGTGCTCGACCCGGTGGATGCGTGAGAGGCGCGTTGTTGGGGGTACTAAGGCTACGCTCCCATTTAAGAAAGTATTGGGGATCAATCCAATCCTCTCCCTCGATGTCGACGTATTCGGTTTCCATCCAAAATTCGAACTCGCGCCGGCGCTCTGCAGCCTCGTCGCGCGTACCGGCAAGGCCTTGGGCAAGGGCGAAGGCAACAAAAGGGTCCAGCGTGCCCCAACGCAGCAACTCCCTAGCCCAAAAACCGAACCATGGAAGGCCCGTGGTCTGCTTCCAATCCTCCAGCGATGGCACGGAGGATGGGTCAATCGCCCCATCCGACCACGCGCGCGCCACCACGGCGCCAACCGTCACACCCAGCCGAAACTCGAAGTTGTCCGACACAAAACGCTGCCAGGCGCGCAGGTCCTCTGGTTCAGGCGACTCGGCATGACGGCTTCTCATCCACCAGGCCAGAGGCGTCGCCCACTCACGAAGCAGTGCAGCATCAGTCACCGTATCGCGGCCACGGAACCCAAATCCCTGATCCTGCGCCACCAGTTTTCCAAGTTTCACGAACACATCAAAGCGAACCCGCATATCGTCTGCGCCATAGTCCACAGCGCTCGCTAACACCGCATGAATCTTCGGCGCAATGCGTTCGAATCTTCGGCCAATGTGGGGCGAGAATCCGTATTGATAGAGACGCTGGCGTTCATCGGCATCGCTGTAGAGGTTATCGATCAGCCCCTGTCCTCTTCGCACAAATGCCTGTTCAAGCCAGGCCTCCTGAGTGGCGACTGCATGGCTGAATGACCGTTGCCAAACCCGACGAAGTAGGGCTTCCATTTCAGCATCAGAGTGCTGCTGCTCCTCAGCCAGCGTAAGCTCCTCTATGGCTGTTAGCAGGATACCGTCTAGCTCATCAAGGCTGTCGGCAAACCTCGCCCTTTCGTCAGTTTGGCTCATCCCTGCTTGGTCGCTAATGTCCCCAGGCCCGGTCACTTCCAGCCACTCAATGAACCGCTCCCCACGCAAGCCAAGCAATCGGCCCGCGCGCTCAGCGATCATTTCAAGCAGTAGCGCCATAGGGCTCAGTACTTCTTCGCCAGATTGATCGTCTTCGCCCAATGCATCGAGGAGATTGCCGTAATGTGATCGCATCTCCCGGATCTGCCGACGTTGCAGGGTCAACTGTGCACTGGCAGTCGTGGACGGCTGTGTTGGAATGGCCACGAGAGTCATCCCTTCCATACCCTTCGTAGCGCCGGGCCTGCCCGCGCGACCAGCGAGATTGCGAAACTCCGCCACGGACAAAGGAGACAACGTTGACCGTTGCGCCACGCTGTCGAACACTCGCCTTGTCAGGGAGGGAACGAAGATCAGATCGAAGGGAAGATTGACGCCTTCAGTCAGCGTGGCCGTCGCCACCGTGATAGGACAAATTCGTCGATCAATCAGGTCCGTCATTAGGCGGCGCAGTCGTTGAGGCATCTGACCGTGGCTCGTGGCAATCCCGTGGTCAAGAAGCACAACCTCGTAAGCATCCTCGCCGCAATAGTCCACACAGGTGGCCCTGGCCTTGTCAAAAAGCGACCGTGCGGCCGATTCGTCAGGTACCGCAAATTTCGGAACTCCGGCCCACGAGTCCAGTTCAAGCGCTTCCTTGAACCACTTCATCGTCTGCTCGGGCTGTTGGGCGACAGAAATCAAGACTCGACGGTCTCCTTCGAGAAGGTGCATGGCAGTCCATAGCACGTTCAATTCGTTGTAGCGATACACACTATTGCGCATCGCGGCAGGCAGTTGAGGCATGGCTGGCGTACGCAATGGGATATAGACCGGATCATCCCGTCCGCGCACATGGAGCATGGCACCATTCATGATGTCGATCTGCATGCGACCAGCGCTGCCGGGAGTTCCTTCCAGCGTTCCAATGAGTTGGCGGGTGCTTCGATAAGTTGTCCCGATTGGCTCCGCGTCAGCATCGCCTTCGATCCATCGCGCCACGGGTGTGGCCGCGCCTCCCGCAACCGCAGTTAGCGCAACGCGGGCAATGTCTGGTGCCCGCACGAGCAAACGCGACACGAAGCTCTCAAGGCGCAATGCACGGCTACTATGCTCCGCAAAATCGATGAATGATCGATCACGATCCTGAGCCACGACCTGGTGGGCTTCATCGACAATCAGCAGTCGAAGCCGAGCAACGATCAGACTGCCTACGTATCGCATCAATGCGTCCGCCTTCTCCACCGTAGCAATCAGCACCGTTGGGCGGTCGGCTTTGAGCCAGTAGTCTGTAATGCCCCAATCGGTTCCACCGTACAGGCCGGTCACGACGAGATCCCTCCCTAGTTCGCTGACAAGCTTGGTTTCCACTTCACCCGCGAGGGCCCTGGATGGAACCAGATAGAGCGCCAGCGGTCCGGACGACTCTTCGTCGCTCGCCAACATCAACTCTTTCACCAGCGCCAGATTCGCAACCAATGTCTTTCCGGAGCCGGTCGGTGTGCACAGGGCGAACGAAGATGTCTCTAGCAAGCGTTCAATCCCGCGCATCTGCGACGACCACAGAATCCCTCGACCTCGTCCGAACTGGTCGCGAGCAAATCTCCGCAGCCTGGATATCCGATCCGGGTTGATTTGCGCCAGCAGAGAAATCGGCCCGTAAATGCTTGCAGCGCTGTAGCCCTCCGCCACCGCGGTCAATAGCGAAACCAGCATGGACACGTCGTCACCCAAAGTGCGCGTCGCCATCTTGTCCAGCGCTTTCAATTTGGAGAGGCCACGCTGCATGCGGTCCACGTCCCCCTGCCTCAGAGTTGCAGCGATGAGCCCCACGCTGCGCACCATTTCCACGGTGAAGTACCACTCCTGGCTTTGGGTGTCCTCACGATTGAGCAGATGCATCGAGGCACCACGTCCGGTCAGATCCTGATGTTCATGCCAAAACGCCAGGACTTCATCAATGACACCGTTGAAGTCACCCCTCAGAAATTTCGAGAAGAGACGGATGCCAGCGTCCGGCGTCTCGATCTGGCTAAGCAGCCCATTAGCCATCGCTGGCAATCCGCCCAGTTGGAATGCCGCAGCAGCCAGCAGTCCTATTGGCGCGAAACTGTGCGACAGGGCTTCTGCACGAGTAAGCCACTCAAGCAACTCGGCAGCTCGCCTGTAGCAATCCTTGGCTTCGGCCGAGGCCGGACCATCCAGTTCACGGAAGATCTCTGCAGCGTGCATCAGCCTTCGTGCGTCGGCTAGCAGCTTCTCCGATTCACTTTCGCGCCATTGAATGGCCGGCACATGCCAAGTAACCTGCAAACCACGGACGAAAGCGCGAGCCTGATCGCGCGAGAGTCGGTTCTCTGTCGCCAGACCGCGACGTAGCTGTTCCGCAAGTTCGCGTCGCTGGTCTTCGAAATCGGCCATGCCTTAAATCGCACTCCACATGCAGTCGTAGATATCCTCGATCAGCTTGTCACCCTCGGTCAGAAACAACTCGACGACCTGAAGATCGTGAGGCGATTTGTACTCCGCAGGCTTTGAATTCCAATCAATCAAAGGAACGCCTTTTCCGCGCGACGGGTAGTCATTTCCGCAAATGAGCACTAGATTGGTTCTTGGGATCGGTGTCGGATGGTCGAGCAGCAAGGCTTGGTCGATCGAGTAGATCGCTGCTGCAAAGCCATCGGGGTCGCGCTCCTTGAGCAGCTTTTGAAGCTGGCGCATGCCGTGTGGCAGGTTTTTGTCTCTCTCATTGAACTGATGCCAAATCCCCTTGCCAGCGTGAACTTTGTTTCCCTTCCCGTCGTCGACCTTCGGTCCTAACAACAATGACTCCACGACAGACCCACTCAGTACCTTCCGCCACTTCGCCTCTCCGGCGAGGTATCGCTCCACTTTTCCATCTGCATCCAACGCTATGGCCAAAAAATCAGATCCGTGGCGCCCCATGACCTCCCTCGTCAACGATGGATCCCTAGCCAACGCGAACAGATAGCTTTTCACGTCCTCGTGGTTGCGAAACAGGAAGATCGGAACTTGCCATTCATGGTCACCGACGTATGCGTAGTGCTGAGTGACCATTCCCGCCATGACTTCTCCAAACAGCCCTCGACGGGTCTTGGAAGGGAGGCAGTTGGGATAGATCGCATGCGCGCCAGAGGCGCCCGCGTCTGGATGAAGATCAATGCCAATCTCTTCGTGAAAATGCTCTCTCGCATCAAGATGCGCCGATTCAAAGTACGGCCTGAACGTCTCGATGAGCGCAGCATCGCTCGCCCCTAGCTGCTCCAGGAGCAAGTGCCCATAGTTGCCCGCCGTCGAAGGATATTGCTGCAACCATTTGTCGAGGGTGTCTCCGGGAACTTCGCACGTGTGCATGGGGTTTCGTCTCCAAATCAGCGCTTGGGCCCACCGAAGGCTCTCAGCACCCAGATGGTAACGGAGTGTAAACATGCACTAGCTGAGGAAATCCAACCGGGCTGACTCCAGTTGCTCGCGCGCAGCGAACAATGCGTGCGGCGGCACCGGCTCGCGCGGCCGTGTAGCAATCAGCGGTCTGACCCATCAGACCATGCTCGCGCCCACCGCGTGGTCTTCTGACGCAGTACTGGGCACGATCTTCTTGCCCAGATCAGAGGAACTCGAACAGGCCGATGCGTCGCCGAGTTTCATCCTTACGCTGATCAGGCAGCTTCAGCGTTGCGCCCGTCATCTCACGGACGCTCCCGGCCTCCCAACTCGATCAGCAGCAAGTAGCCCACCATCTACCGTGCCTAGAAATCGAACTCACGGTTGGGCCCTTGGGCCACATCGCCCCATATCCTGTTAGGCAGTTCATGGCGGCTGAAAAACACCAAGTGGTACAGCGGTCGATTTCCTTCGTCGCGCACCAGCGGCATCCGCCGACTGATAGAAAAACCAAGGCCACGTACCAGACCACACCAATAGTCAAAAAATGCTTCGTCGGCATCCCCGCGCACAAATGCGAGAGGATCGACATGCTGCCGCCAGCCGGGCGCCGCATCATCGAAGCGCGCTCGCTCGGGGTTGTATTCCATCAGCACGTTGCGCCGAAGGTCCATGGTGCTGAAATGAACAGCAAAATCGACATACTTCAGCTTCGCCAGTTTTTCGATCACATTGAACGAAAGGTACTGGAGGTTGTAGGGATCCAGATACGCGAGGCAGAGCGCGCCCTTTGGAATCGTCCCGAGCACTTGATCCACCGTGGATTCGGCGGCACCCGGGAAAGCAGTGGCCGGCGCCCCCATGGCCCGCAATCGCTCTGCACAGGCCGATGCCCGAGCGGCATCCAGATCACCGACGAGGCAAGAGGTGAAAGCAATATCGTCGCGCAGAGAATGCTGCCATGCGACCTGAGCCCCCCCGAGGCGCGTCATCGTCTCGCCTTTGACCTGAATACGGCCAGGGCCACAGAACAGATCGACGTACACACGCTGCTTGAACTTCTCCCTCGCGCGGCGCGTACCCTCCACGTACTTGGCCAGGAAGGTGTGCTTCATCTCGGGAACCCAGCTGCCAACACCATCGCCGGCACGACCATGTTCCACCGGAAGATGCGGCAACGGATCAGCATCGTGCGCGAGACGAAAACTCATTTCCCTGGCCCTACCGGAGAACTAAACAGAGAAGTTTGCCGGTTTCGTTCGATCCAATCCGTATCCCGCATGTATCGCGCAAGCCGCCGAACCGTTCCGTCCTCGGAGCGAATGACGATGTCTCTCTCACCAGACAACCGTTCCAGCGCGTCCTTGTACATGAGCGAGGTACCTGGGGACGTATTGCAGGTCGAAGCATAAAGCTCGCCAATTTGCACCGGCTGTCCTCGCCTAAAAATATTCTCAGCCAAGTGCTGTGGCAAAACGCCGGCGGACAGGCTCTGCGCCACGTCGTCGAACACGAATCCTCCTTTGAACTTCTGACGGAAGCCCATCATGTGGGTCGCAAGCATCTCAAGGCCTGCACCACCGTAGTGGATGGAATCGTTCTGGTGTTCCCAGTGCACCTGCTTCATCACATCTTGCGCACGTGGATGCCGCGAAAGATGGACAAGCCAGTACTCGCCTTGACCACTCCCCTCTCCGCGAATGAAGAATGGTGTGAAGTATTCAGCTCCGCAATCCTTCACCAAGGCATGATACAGAGCGGCTTGAATGAAGCGTCGCCAATCCGCCGAGTCCTCTTCCTTGATTTGCTCGATCGTTCGCCCTCCCAGCGCCGAGCGGATGTCGATGGCCAGCTTTCCAGAGACCTTGTCCGTGAACTCATCGTTGGTGTAGGTGGCAAAAGCGGAGACATGAAACGTCAGGACCACCTCACTCTTCGGTGATTCAGCAAATATCTTTTGAATCAACGGTGCAGGCACATCGCTGTACCCATACTGATCAAGAAAGAAGAGCGCGGTGTGTGCTCGGGGGGTATGAGCCTCGATCAACCGAAACACGGCTGGCGATGCTGAGACAAAGTCGTCATGAATAACGTGAATGGATTGGCCGATTTGTGCACCGTATCCTCTGTCATGCAAGACCTGTTTCAGGTGCGTCAAGGCCCGAGCATCCTTGTCGATGAAGATGTACCGCACATCTAGATCAATGGGCTTTGTTCTCTCGGCATTGACTCGGACACTGGCCTCCCGGACCGCATCCAGCATACGCAACGGAGAACCAAGGATTTCCGTACCCATCCCTTTGAGCGTGTAGAGACCGCCCCCACAGAACCCATCCACCAGCGTGATACGCAGGCGCTCTCGTCCCCGCGCGTTGAGCGTGCGCTGTTCGAAATACCGAATCAGGTATCCAACCAGCACTTCATGCTTCGTCACACTATGCGGATCGATCTCCGCCGGTCCGTTCCTCCAATCGTAGTGACTCTGTGCCAAAAGCAAGCCTTTCTGCGGTGCTGGAAGGGATCAAGGTTACACGGTGTTTCCCGTGCTTGGAAACTGATCCCAATGGCGGCCACCCAAAGAACGGCCAGCCTTGCCTTTTCCGACAGCGGCGAGTTTGACCTCTGAGCCATCGCGTCTGACGATGTGGATCGGGGTACGGCCTGTCACGGCGTCAGCGGCTTGCTCAATAGGTGCCCAGTGCCCCCATTGCTTGAAATGGAAGGCGACGCCGGCCGCATTGCATTGTTTGCGAAGATCTTCTGGCCATTGCGGATCCATGGGACGCGAACCTGGCCCAGACTCACCGCCAGCAATCACCCAATCCACGCGCGTGCCGCCCTCCCCTACCTTCAACCACTGGCGCAGATCCAGGGGCCCAAGCAGAGGCTCGCACGACAGGAACCGGACTGCCGGCGTATCGAACTCAAGAAGGTACTTCAGTCGCTTGCCTGCGGCATCCTGGTTTTCGACGGTTGCGCCAAGCCAGACGTTGGAAGGCAATTCATAGCCCTTTGGCAGTTGCTTGCGCACCAAGTGAATTCGCTTGGTCAGGAGCAGCCAATCAAGATGAGGCGTTGCCGCGATGAGGTCCAAGAGACGGAGCCGATGCGGAACCAAATCCTTGCGGTTCTCGAAGACGTCTGCCATGGACGCACAAAACACACGCCGCCTGGTCTTGCTCTCCTTGGCCTCCCGGTCCCACTTCAGGGGCTCCTTCCAATGGGCATCGCCAAAAAAACGTCGCTCCGACTTTGCGCCCCAAACGTCTTCACCGAGACGCTTCGCCCAAGTCTCGGCATAGCAATGGTCACACGCATCGGACACGCGCACGCAACCCCACCATGGATTGAAGGTGTGGTGCGTCCACTCGATACGGGTGTCTTTTCCCATTGGTCACTCTCTTGGTGCATTGTAACAATGCACTGTTTTTTTGTACAGTATAGACATGCTGTCATGGCAAGGCACGGAACCCGCATGTTGGTGCGTCAAGTCCTCGACCTTCACATGACACCAATGTGTTGATAGATCCTGTCCACCAGCACCTCGAAGTCCGGCTGACCCTGGTAGTACAGCGCGGCTGTCTTGCGATATTCCTGAGCAAAGCGCTGGCGCTGCTCGGCGTCGGCCAGCACAAAAGCAGGATTGCGGGCAATGGCCTGTTCGTCGCCGGTGCGGAACCGCTGCGCCTTGCGCGTCTGGTAAGCGGGCGTCCTCATGAAGGCCTGAACCTCCTCCAGCCCCAGCAGACAGTACACGTCGTAGTAGTGCCGCAGGAAGTTGGCGGGGAACACCTGTGTTTCGTCCAGTCGACGGTACTTGGTGGAGATCGTCTGCAGCTTCTCGACGAAGGTGTGCGTGAGGGCGTAGCACGGTACGCCCACAGCACGGTTGGCCCCCACGGCCACTCCGCGCTCCATAGCCACATCCAGCGCCCACGACGAGATCGTGACTGGCCGATTCGGGGCGGTGTCATCGAACCCGAGTTCCAGCAGGATGCCATCCTTGACACCAGCCAGCGTGGGAACACGCGATGCGTAGATCAAGCGAATGCCGGCACTGCGCATCTTGTCGTCGTCGAACTGCGTATCACGCTCTACGCTGTCGATACCCGGGATGTGGATCCGTGCTGCCAGCGCGTCGTAGTACGCACGCCGTGATTCAACATGTGCAGGCTTGTCCTGATTGCGTCCCGTCTTCACGTCCATGCCGTCGGGCGGTTCAATGCGGATGTCGATGTCTTCGGAAAAGCGGTGGATGACACCGAACCCCTTCGACAAGGACGTACCACCCTTCAGCTCAAACTGAAAGCCCTGCGCTTGAAGGCCCCACAGGCAATGCATGATCCAGTAGTCCTTTTCGACCAGCACGGGATCAAGGCTGCGCTCGTCTGCGACCACTGCCAGCAACTCATCGAAGTCCCGTCGTTCGTGCAGGAACTCAGCCACCCGCCCACTCCCGCAGGCGCTTGCGAGTGGCCACGCTGCCAAAGCTGTCGGCTGCGCGCTGCAGACGGCTGGGATCGAATGAAAGAAGTTTGCTGCGCGCCTGGCGCAAGACCGCATCACGGTCTTCCGCCAGTTCGTCCAGGTTGTTCAGCAGGTCCACGTACAGGAACTCCGGCGTCAGCTTCCTGGGGAAGCGCGGCTTCATCCGGAAGTCGAACTGCCGGTTGCCGAGTTTGAAGACGCCGTGGCGCTTGTGGTTGTAGACCAGCGTGCGGTTGTAAAGCTGGGTTGTACCCAGACCCACAGCGTTGTAAGCCGAGGGAGAGAACACCAGGAAATCCTTGTCGCGCAGGAACCCGCCCACAACCTGCTCATCGGCCGGTGGCAGCGGACCAAAGCTGGACTGTTTCGGTGCGTGGTACAGGCCTTGGGCCAGCTTCTTCAGCTTTCCGGTAGCCACCAGTTCACGCAGATGCCGATCCACCGCCGTGGACAGGCGTGCGAGATCCTCCCGGCGGTAAACGTGCCCAGCTTGAAGCTCGCCCGCGAGGTGCGCAGCAGCGCCTCGCAAAGAGGCAGCAGGAGACTGAACGGCTGTAAGCATGACTAATTTTTCATTGAAATTCCATGCATTTTAGCGCTTTTCGGTAGCTTGCCTCCTCGCGCTCCTGAACCCCCTATCCCGCGCCATGAACGCTTCGAGCATGTGCGGCACCAGCACCGCGGCATCGACCCGCTCGCCGTAGGTCTGCGCATGCAGCGACGCATAGCGGTCCAACGTCGCCTTCAACTCCGCCGACAAAGTGACGGTGAGCTTGACCGGCTCGGTCTTTGGGAGTGGTCCGAGGCGCAGCTTGGCCGTGCTCATTGCGAAGCTCCTCGCTGAAAGAACAGCGGCTGGTACGGCCGCAGAACAAGATCCTTGTTCACCATCACCCGCATCGGAAACCCCGGCCGGATCGTCAGCGTCGGCTGGATGCTCGCATTGCGCTTGGTAATCTCCTGCCCGGCCTGGTTCACCGTGTCCTGAGCCCCCTCGCGCACAGCGATCACGAGGCGATTGCCGTCCTGATCCGTTCGGTTCTGCGGCGCCGCCAACTCGGCGCCCACGCCGAGCAGCGTCGACAGCGCCGCGCCGGCCAGGATGCGATCCCAATGCCAGTCGATCGCGTCCTCCAACCCGGCGTAGCCGGCCGGGTCGATCCCCGGCAACCGGTCCAGCGCCACCGACGACATGTCTGGCAGGATCAGCCGCGTCCACACCAAGAGCACGCGCCGCTGCCCGAACGCCACCTGGCTGTCATAGCGCCCAATCAGCCGCGAGCCCTGCGGGATCAGCAGGTGGCGCCCCGTGGCCGTGTCATAGACCGCCTCGGTCACGTTGGCGACCACCTGTCCCGGCAGATCGGAGTTGATGCCCGTCACCAGCGCCGCCGGGATGACGGTGCCCGCCATCACCTGGTATGGCGAAGCCGGCAACTGCAGGCTGCCGGGATTGTGTGTGCCTGTGTCACCGGCGTTCGCCAGAAAGGCTTCCTTGCGGTCCTGTCGGTTCTGCGCCACCACAGGATCGGTCGGCGAAGCCACGGCTGGGCTCATCGCGCCCAAGGAATTGAACGGCTGCTGACCCGCCGTCAACCCGGACGCATCGGCGGCAGGTGCGGGCAGCATACCCCCGTCGGCAACCGCCCCCCGTTTCGAAGCGGCGCCATCGCCGCTGCGCCGGAAGAACACTGAGGAGCGCGCCGCCTCCTCGGCAGCCAACCGCTCGGCCTGCTCCGGATCGACGCCATGGCCCGTCCTCGCCTCCATCGGCTGCTGCGCCTTCACCATGGCCGACCCGAGGTCGCCCGGCAATGGCGGCCCCAGAACCGGTGGCGCCGGCTTCGACGGCGGCGGCATCCCGGCATAGTCCTTCGGCAACAGATCCAGCCCATCCGCCCGCGCCACGCGATCCACGTTGTACAGCTCGGCCGCCGGATTGCGCTCGCGCTTTTGCGACTGCAGCGACCACATCGTGCCGCCCAGCACGGCCGCGGCCAGGGTGCCGGCGCCAACCGCCAGCATGCGGCGGTTGAGCCGCACCACCGACCGCGGCTGCGCGCGCAGGGCCACCGTCTCCGGCGCCACCTTGGACGGGACCTGGGAGGACGGTGGCGGCACGGTGTCCTCCGCGCTCATGACCCATCACTCCGCGCGCCCTGGACGCTGCCGTTCGCGCCATCCGTGCGCTCGATACGCACGACTTCGGCCTTGTCGCCCTTGAAGCCGCCCAGCCGCAGCTCCGCCGCGCCGAAGAGACGGTCTACCACGTAGTACGGCGAGCGGAAGCGGTAGTTCACGAGCTGCCCATCGCCCAACGGGCCGATCACGAACAGCGGCGGCAACTCGCCCTGCGCGATGCCGCCCGGGAACTGGATGTAGACCCGCTGCCCGTCGTCGAAGGCACGCAGCGGCTTCCAGGATGGCGCATCGCCGCTGATCGCATAGCGGAACCGGATCTGCTCCACCGACAGGCCCGAGTCCACCGGCGTCGCGGCCTGCGCCTCCCTCGCCTGCTTCTGCAGCGCCAGCATCCGATCCTTCGGATAGTCCCAGGACACGGACGCCATCCAGGCTTGCGGCGTCGAGGACAGTTCCAGCAGGTAGGCGCGCCGGTTGGTCGTGATGACCAGGTTCGTCTTCAGGCCCACGCGCGTGGGTTTCACGAGCACATGGACCCGTTGACTCACGCCGCTGCCGCTGACCGTGTCCCCCACGATCCAGCGCACCGTGTCGCCGGCCGAGACCGTCACCAGTTCCTCGCCTTCCTGCAGCGCAATGACGGTCACCCGGCCCGGACTCGTGTAGACCTGATACAGCGCGCCGTCGGCATACGGCCAGACCTGGATCGCATTGACATAACCCTCGCGCGTCGGCGCGATGCGGGCCTCTTCGTTGGCCCGGGAGACACGGACTTTCTCGTCGACGGGTTCAGGCATCGACTTCGCGTCCTGCTGGCTCGGCAGCGCTTTCATCTGCCCGGGCAGCGGCAAGGGCTTCGGCACCTCCACCACCTCGACGGGCTGGGCCGGCTCCGGCAACGGCTGCGCGGCGACGGCCACGGGCCCGTCCAGCGAGATCGCCGGCGGCGGCTTGCCTTGCGTGGCACAGCCGGAGACGCTCACGACTGTGGCCGTCACAGCGACCAGCAGAATCGGCGCAAATACGCGCCTGCGGAAATCGGTCTTCATGGCTTCGTTCCTTTCGATGTGTCGGTCGCATCGAGCTCGCGACTCCAGGACAGGCCGTTGACATAGATGCCCAACGGGTTCCTGCGTAGCCGCTCCTCGGTCCGCGGCGCCTGCAGCACGATCGCCAGCACCGCGGTCCAGCGCTCCAGCCCGGCCGCTTCGCCGTTGACGTAACGGCGCTCCGTCCAGCGCACCTGGAACGAGGCATCGCTCGCACGCACCACGCTGTTGATCTGTACCGCCACCGAGCTCTGCCCGATGCGCGAGAACGGATCGTTCGCGCGTGCGTAGTCGTTCAGCGTCGCGGCGCCACGGTCCGTCGTGTACTCGTAGGCCTCGAGCCAGTTCTGCCGCACCACGATCGGATCGATCGAAAGGGATCGCACGTCGTTGACGAAGCGCGCCAGATGGTGCGCGATCTGCGCGTCGCTGGGCTTGTAGGGCGTGGCCGCCTCGCCGACCGCGCGCACTTGGCCGGCGCTGTCCACTTCGACGACGTAGGGCGTCACGATGGACTGCGCCGAGCGCCAGACCAGGCCACCGGCCATCAGCAGCGCCAGCGAGAGGCAGCCGAAGGCCATGACCCGCCAGTTCTTCGCCTGCACTCGCGCGCTGCCGATCCGTGCGTCCCAGACCTGCGCCGCGGCCTGGTAGGGGGTGACGGGCTCGGGTGTGTCCGAGTACCGCACCTGGGGTCGCTTGAATCGCATGGATGGTTCTCCTCAAAGAATCCGGGTCAGGCGCTGCTGTCGTCGCGCAGGCTCGGGCCGGTGCCGCTGCCCCCGTGGTCGCCTGAGCGCAGCACGTGCGCCGTCGTCGAGGCCGCGTGACTCAGCTGCTGCTTGCGGCGCATCTGCCGGGCCCAGGCAGGCTCGGGGGACGGCGCGCCGGCCTCGTCCGCACCGGCGGATGCCGCATTTCCCGCAGCGGCGGGCACTGTCGCATCGGCCACGAAGTTCGCCACGCGGTCCTTGACCGCCTGGGCGCCGGACGCGACGCGCTGGCCGACAACACCGGCACTGGTTTTCGCGAGATGGGCCAGGCCGGCACCGGCTGCGCGCACGCCGTCACCACCCGATGCCGCGGCACCCACTTGATAGGCCGACTTCGCACCGCTCGCCAGGCCGCTGGCCGAGCGCGCGGCCGCAGCACCGCCGCCGATGGCCGCACGCGTCGTGCCAGGCGCCATGCGCGCACCCGCGGCCACGGCGGATCCGGCGCTCGCCACGGCCGCACCACCGGCGACGGCTAGGCCCGCCGCACCCAAGGCCGTCCCCGCGGCCGCACCTGCACCGAGTTGCGGCGCACCCGACACCAGTCCGGTCGCGATCCCCGGCCCGAAGATCCCCAGGCCCAGCATCGCGAGCGCCGCCAGCATGATCGTCAACGCATGGTCGATGGACGGCTCGGCCCCGGGCGGTGTGCGGAACTCCGCGAAAAGGCCCGTGCCGATCCCCACGATCACGGCCAGCACCAGCACCTTGATGCCGGCGGACACCACGTTGCCCAACACCTTCTCGGCCAGGAACGCGGTCTTGTTCCAGAGCGCGAAGGGCACGAGCACGAAACCCGCCAAGGTCGTGAGCTTGAACTCGATCAAGGTGACGAAGAGCTGCACCGCGAGCACGAAGAAGCTCACGATCAGCACCAGCCAGGCCAGGAACAGGACGGCGATGGCGTCCAGATGGGCGAAGGTTTCGGGGAAGCCCGTCATCTCGCTGATCTGTTCCATGATCGGCCGGCCCGCATCGATGCCGACCTGCGCCAGCCGGCCGGGCTGCAGGAACTGCGTCTGTGTCAGGCTGGAGCCCGACGCCACCAGACCGAGCCCCGCGAACGAACGGAACAGGACCCCGGCCAGCTGGTTGAAACTGCCGATGATGAAAGCAAAGGCCCCCACGTAGAGCACCTTCCGGACCAACCTTGCGATCACGTCGTCGCCCTGCCCCGCCGCATGGCTCATGGCCCAGAACAGCCCGGCCAGCGTCATGTCGATCACGACCAGCGTGGCCGTGAGGAACGCCACCTCGCCGTGCAGCAGGCCGAAGCCCGAATCGATGTAGCGCGAGAAGACATCGAGGAAGCGATCGATGACCGCGACATCGTCCATGGCGTCAGTCCTTGGCGTCTGCGCCGGCCGGCGGTGAGGCAGGAGCTACCGGCGGCGGGACCGGCTCGCTCGCGTAAGGCGATTGACCGCCCCTCATGAAGCGCTGGCGCGTGGCCTCGGCCACCGCATGGCACTGCGCGTCGCCCATCCTCGCATGGTCGGCCTTGCACTGCGCGCGCAGTTCCTTGAGGCGCTCGAGATTCGCGACCAGGGATTCGACGGACTCGATCGAGGACCGGGAAGGTTCTGACTTGCCGCAGCCGGCGAGCACCAGGACCACAGCGGCAGTGACGAGGAGGAGAAGGTTCTTCATAGCTGCCCCTCAGTGGCCGTAGAAATTCACGCTGTAGGGCGTGTACGGCGTGCCGCTGCCCATGAAGCGCCGGCGCACCTCGCGCGCGCGCTCCTGCACCGCCACCTGCCTCGCCTGCTCCAGGGCCATTGCGCGGTCCTGCGTGATCTGCAGCTGCTGCGCCTGGATCGCCTGGCGCGACTGCAGCGCCAGCAACTGGTTGGTCGCCTGCATCGCCTGCAGGGCCCCGGTGGCCGACTGGCTGCGATTTACAAGATCCGTGAGCGCCTTCTCGTCCGACGCGAAGTTCTGCATGGCCCGCGACTGCACCTGTGTGGCGGTGCGCAGTGCTTCCAGCGAGTTGCGCCAGCGTTGACGCGCATCGCCGGCCATCTGGGCACCGGACAGCGCCGCCGAAAAGGACTCGGGGTACAGCCGCTTGAACTCCTCTTCCATGCGCGAGACATTGAAGGCCAGCCCCTGTGCCTGCTGGATCAGCTGGTTCGTGGCCGCCAGGGTCGACTTGAGCTCGGACAGCGCGCTGAAGTCCAGGCTCGTGAGGTTCCTCGCCTGGTTGCTCAGCATCTGCGCCTCGTTCTGCAACTGCTCGACCTGATTGTTGATCTGCTCCAGCGCGCGGGCAGCCGTCAGCATGTTCTGGATGAAGTTGGAAGCATCGAACACGGTGTCGCCGACGCCGAAGAGCGCATGCGCCGGCGGGGCCACACCGAAAGCGATCGCGCCGGCCGCGACCAGCGCGGCGATCCGGGGTTTGAGTGAAGATTGGAGGTTCATGGCAACGGCTCCTGCGGGGTTGAGGAAGGGGATAGGGATGCAGATGAAAACGAAGGGATGAGGTCGGCGGCCCAACCCAAACCACGGTGGCGCAGCCAGGCTGCCGCGAAGACCGAAGGCATTCGCGTGAACGGCGACTGCAACACCGAGGCCTGCACGCGGTCGAGCGCGCGCTGATCCTCGGGCGAGGCCGCACCCGCGAAGGCCAGCGCCACCGGCCCGAGCCCGAGCTCGAAGACCCGATTGCCCAGGCGCGACTGGTAGTAGTAGTCACGCTTGGGCTGCGCCGTGGCGACGATGTCGATCTGCCGGCCGTTGAGCCCGAAGCCCTCATAGATCACGCGGATCTGCGGTTCGGTGGCCTGCGGGTTGGGCAGGAAGATCCGGCTCGCGCAGCTCTCCACAATGGCCGGCGCGATGCTGGAGTTCTGGATGTCGGCCAGGCTCTGCGTGGCGAAGATGACCGAGACGTTCTTCTTGCGCAGCGTCTTGAGCCACTGCCGGATGCGCGCCGCGAACACCGGGTCGTCGAGAAACAGCCAGGCCTCGTCCAAGATCAGGAGCGTCGGCGCGCCGTCGAAGCGTTCGTCGAAGCGCGCGAAGAGGTAGCCGAGCACAGCCAGCACGGCCGCCTTGCTGTGCATCAGCTCCTCCATCTCGAAACACTGGACGGAGGAGGTCCCCAGCCGATCCCGGTCCGCGTCCAGCAGCCGCCCGTGCGCACCGCCGAGCACGTAGGGCGCCAGCGCCTGGCGCAGGGCGTTCGACTGCAGCAACACCGCCAGGCCCGTCATCGTGCGCTGCTCGGGCGGCGCGCTGGCGAGGCTGGCCAGCGCGGACCACACCATCTCCCGCTCGGCCGGCCCGACCTCGAGGCCCTCCTGCCGAAGCCGTCCCTCCACCCACTCCGCCGCCCAGGTGCGGTATCTGTCCTGGTCGATGCGCGCCAGTGGCTGAAAAGCGATCTCTCCATCGGTACCGAGGTCGTAGTGCTCGCCGCCGAGCCCGAGGACCGTGGCGCGCATCGAGCGCCCCATGTCGAAGGCCAGGATGCGCGAGCCGGCATAGCGGCGGAACTGCAGCGCCAGTGTGGCGAGCAGCACCGACTTGCCCATGCCGGTCGGCCCGACCACCAGCGTGTGACCGACGTCGCCGATGTGCGTGACCAGCCGGAACGGTGTCGCGCCATCGGTGCGCGTGACGATCAGCGGTGGCCCGTCGAGGTGCGCATTGCGCTCGGGGCCTGCCCACACGGCTGACACCGGCAACATGTGCGCGAGGTTCAAGGTCGAGATGATGGGCTGGCGCACATTCGCGTACGCATGGCCCGGGATCGACGACAGCCAGGCCTCGACCGCATTGAGTGTTTCAGGGATCGTGACGAAGCCCCGGCCCTGGATCGTGCGCTCGACCGCACGCAGCTTCTCGTCGGCCGCCGTTGCGTCGGCATCGAGCACCGTCACGGTGGCGGTCACGTAGCCGAAAGCCACCTGGTCGCTGCCGAGCTCCTGCAGCGCCGCGTCGGCATCCGCCGCCTTATTCGAAGCGTCGGAGTCGACCAGAGGGCTCTCCTGCTGGAAGATCGTCTCGCGCAGCAAGGCTACGATGTTCTTGCGCTTGGCGAACCACTGGCGGCGCAGGCGCACGAGCTCCTTCTCCGCCTCGGCTTTGTCCAGGCACAGGAAGCGCGTGCTCCAGCGGTAGGCGAAGCCCAGGCGGTTGAGGTCGTCGAGCAGGCCCGGCCAGGTCGAGGTGGGAAAGCCGCGCACTGACAGCACGCGCAGATGCCGGCCCCCGAGCATTGGCGCCAGCCCGCCCGTCAGCGGCTCGTCGGCCAGCAGCGCATCGAGGTGCATCGCGACCTCGGGCACTGCGACCGCATGCCGACGCGTGGACACGCAGCCGTGCAGGTGGGTCAGCGTTTGGGCATCGTCAAGCCAGCCGATCTCGGGCATCACGTCTTCGAGCAGGCCGAGGAAGCGCTCTGTCTCGGAGACGAAAGCTTCCAGCCGTCCTCTCCAGTCCGACCCATTCGAGGCATCCGATCCCGACTTTTCTTTCGTCCCGGCGTTCTCGTAGAGCAGGCCCGTGGCGCGTGCCTTCGACTCCTCGGGCGGCAGGCACAGCAGCGTCAGGTGGTAGCGGCTCTCGAAGTGGCTGGCGTCCTCCTCGAAGGCCGCGCGGCGCTCCTCGTCGACCAGCCAGGAGAGCGCCTCGGGGAACGAAGACTCGGGATAGCCTGCCGCTTCGCGCCGCTCGGCCTCCACGAACAGCGCCCAACCCGAGCCGAGCCGCCGTAGCGCGTTGTTCAAACGCGCCGAGGTGGCGACGAACTCGCCCTGCGTGGCGCTGTCCAGGTCCGGCCCGCGAAACCGCGCCGTGCGCTGGAACGATCCATCCTTGTTGAGCACGACCCCGGGCGCGACCAGGCCGGCCCAGGGCAGCCAGTCGGCCAGCAGCGCCGGCCGCTTTCGGTATTCGGCGAGATTCAGCATCGCGTCTCCCCTTCCCGCCTTACGCGTCCAGCAGCGGACGCTGCTTGATGTGCCGCGCAAAGACCTGCATGAACTGCGGATCCAGCCTCGCACCCCAGACAGCCAGCGCGTGGCCGA
Organism: Variovorax sp. Varisp85; assembly: GCF_047304045.1. Taxonomy (NCBI): domain Bacteria; kingdom Pseudomonadati; phylum Pseudomonadota; class Betaproteobacteria; order Burkholderiales; family Comamonadaceae; genus Variovorax; species Variovorax sp. Varisp85. The sequence continues at coordinate 58,354 of NZ_JBGLYN010000021.1, read as the reverse complement.
CGATCCAGAGCGCGACGCCGGGCAGCCAGAGCTGCAGTCCCAGTCCCACGGCAGCGGCCAGCGTGCCGTTGGCGATCGCCACGGTACGCGGCGCGCCGCCCAGCAGGATCGGCTCTGTGAGGGACCGGTGCAGCGGGATCTCGAAGCCTGGCGCGACGCCCGGCGAGAAGACAGTCGGCGCGTTCATGCCAGCACCGCCCCGCCCGAGAAGCTGAAGAAGGTCAGGAAAAAACTGGACGCAGCGAACGCGATTGACAGGCCGAACACGATCTGGATCAGCTTGCGAAAGCCCCCACTGGTGTCGCCAAAAGCCAGTGTCAGGCCCGTCACGATGATGATGATCACCGCGACGATCTTGGCCACCGGCCCCTGGATCGAGTCGAGGATCGACTGCAGCGGTGCTTCCCAGGGCATGTTCGAGCCTGCAGCCCGCGCGGGCAGCGCGACGGCCAGTAAGAGCGCTGCCGCAGCAGCCGCGTGCAGAAGCGGCTTTACGGAACTGCGTGGAATCGTCATGACGGTTCTCCAGAAGACGAAGGGATGGAAGGAGCAGAGAGGGACGAAGAGAGCAACGGGAAGCCGGGCACCGCCGAGGTATCGAACTGGTAGCCTTCGCTGTCATGGCCGACGACACGCGCGATTTCGCGCACCCGCCGGGCACGGCCGCGCCCGGCGATGAAGACGATGACGTGGACCGCCTCGGCAATCAGGGCGCGCGGCACCGTCACGGAGACCTCCTGCACCAGTTGCTCCAGCCGCGTGAGGGCGCCCTGCGCGGAGCCGGCATGCACGGTGGCGATCCCGCCCGGATGCCCGGTGCCCCAGGCCTTGAGCAGGTCCAGCGCCTCAGCGCCGCGCACCTCGCCGACCACGATGCGGTCGGGCCGCAGCCGCAAGGTGGCGCGCACCAGGTCGGCCATGGTGGTCACGCCCGGTTCGCTGCGCATGCTCACGTGGTCGTCGGAGCGGCATTGCAACTCCACCGTGTCCTCGAGGATCAGCACCCGATCTCGGGTGTCGGCGATCTCGTCGAGCAACGCGTTCGCGAGCGTCGTCTTGCCCGTGCTGGTGCCGCCGGCCACCACGATGTTCAGGCGGTCGCGCACCGCCCGCCGCAGGAACGCGGCTTGCGCTTCGGTCAGGATGCCATCGGCCACGTACTGCGCCATGCTCATGATGCGCAGCGCCCGCTTGCGGATCGCGAACGAGGGGGCACGCACCACCGGTGGCAGCACGCCCAGGAAACGCTCGCCGGTCTCGGGCAGCTCGGCCGAGAGGATCGGCATACCGGCATGCACCTCGGCGCGCACGTGCGCGGCGACGAGCCGGATGATGCGTTCGGCCACGGGCGGCGGCAGCGCCGCGCCGGTCGGCGCGCGGCCGCTGCCAAGCCGGTCCACCCACAGCGAACCATCGGGGTTGAGCAGCACCTCCACAACCTCCGGATCGGCGAGGGCCGCTGCGATTTCTGGCCCCATGGCGGTGCGCAACATGCGGATGCGCCGGGCCACCGCGTTGTCCACGACGCCTGGCGACGAGCCGGAAGAACGATCAGACGGCTGGACCATCAGCGGCCTCCTCCGGCTCCTGCCCTGCGTGCATTGGCGCCGCTTCAGGCTCGATCTCCTCATGGACCTCGCGTACCAGACTGCGCCCGCGCTGCAGGTGCCGCCCGAGCTGCTCGATGAACTGCACATAGCGGGCCCGCCCCTGCGCGCGTGCGGCTTCCTGCTGGCCCTCGGGCACCGGGATCGAGACGGTGAGGAAATAGCGGACATAGAGCGCGACCGTTTCGATCAGGATGTTCTGGTCGCGCTCCAGCCGGTCGAACTGGCGCGAGAGCCGGTCCAGGCGTTTGGCGATCGCAGCCTCGCGCTGGTCGCCGCCATCGGGCGACAGGAACGACGCCAGCGCCGCGGCGATCACGGCAGATTTCGAGACACCCTTGTGCACCGCCAGCCGATCCAGCCGTTTGGCGTGCTCCGGCTCGATGAAGATGTTGAGGCGAGCCCGGCTCATAGGGCGATCCCGTCGTCAGGGTCCAGCGCGGCGAGGCGCGCAGTGCGCGTGAGCTGGCGACCCACGTCCCGCGGCCCCAGCGGTACGTTGTCCTCGTCATAGAGCACCAGCAGGCTGTCGTCCTCCGGCAGCGCCGGCGTGTCGCGCACGACTTCCAGTTCGGGCTTGAGCTGGTAGCCGCCCTCGTCGGCAAAGCCACCCGCATCGACTGACGACAAAGACTCGGGAGCGATAAGCGGCGCCAGTCCGCTCCAGTCGTCGGTCCGTGTCGCAGGACGATCCGCGTAGAAGCCCGCAGCCAGCGCCGGCGGTGGCAGCACACGCCGCGTGAAGTTGCGGTCCTGGTAGTAGCGCAGCTTCCTAGCCTTGATCGGCGGATGGCCGGAGACCATCACCACCGCGTCGTCGGGTGGCAGCTGCATCACCTCGCCCGGCGTCAGCAGCGGCCGCGCCGTCTCCTGGCGCGAGACCATAAGGTGGCCCAGCCACGGCGCGAGCCGGTGCCCCGCGTAGTTGCGCTGCGCGCGCAACTCGGTGGCCGTCCCCAGCGCCTCCGAGATGCGCTTGGCCGTGCGCTCGTCGTTGGTGCCGAACGCAATGCGCACATGGCAGTTGTCAAGAATCGCGTGATTCGGGCCATAGGCCTTGTCGATCTGGTTCAGGGACTGCGCGATCAGGAAGGCACGCAGGTCGTAGCCGGCCATGAACGCCAGCGCAGATTCGAAAAAGTCCAGTCGGCCCAGCGCCGGGAACTCGTCGAGCATCAGCAGCAGCTTGTGGAGCCGTGCGATGCCATCGGACCCGTCGAGCGATTCGGTGAGGCGCCGTCCGATCTGGTTGAGGATCAGGCGGATCAGCGGCTTGGTGCGGCTGATGTCCGAGGGCGGGACGACCAGGTACAGCGAGACCGGGTGTTTCGCCGAGATCAGGTCGGCGATGCGCCAGTCGCAGCGCGAGGTGACTTCAGCCACCGTCGGGTCGCGATACAGCCCCAGGAAGGACATGGCCGTGGACAGCACCCCGGAGCGCTCGTTGTCGCTCTTGTTGAGCACCTCACGGGCAGCCGAAGCAACGACCGGATGGATGTCCTCACCCAGGTGCCGCGTCGTCATCATCCGGTGCAGCGTGACCTCGAAGGGGCAGGCGGGATCGGAAAGGAAGTTCGCCACCCCACGCAGCGTCTTGTCCTCACCCGCGTAGAGCACATGCAGGATCGCCCCGACCAACAGCGCATGGCTGGTCTTCTCCCAGTGGTTACGCCGCTCGAGTGCGCCCTCAGGATCGACCAGGATGTCCGCGATGTTCTGCACGTCGCGCACCTCGTGCGCGCCGCGGCGCACTTCGAGCAGCGGGTTGTAGGCAGCCGAGCGCGCCTCGATCGGATTGAACAGCAGGCAGTGCGAGAAGCGAGCGCGCCAGCCAGCCGTGAGATTCCAGTTCTCGCCCTTGATGTCGTGGATCACGGCCGAGCCGGGCCAGGACAGCAGCGTGGGCACCACGAGCCCGACGCCCTTGCCGGAGCGCGTGGGCGCGAACGCCATCACATGCTCTGGGCCCTCATGACGCAGATAGGCGCCGCTCTTGTCCGAAGTCTTGCCGAGGAACACACCTGCCGGCTTCGTCAGTCCGACCTTGTCGATCTCCTCACGCTCGGCCCAGCGCGCGGAACCGTAAGTTGTGACGCGCTTGGCCATCCGCGCGCGCCATACGGCCATCGCAATGGCTGCGCCCGTCGCCGACATCCCGCTCAATGCGGCTATGACCCCACCACGCTTGAACACCTGGGGCGCATAGGTCTCGTAGAAGTACCACCACGCGAACAGCTTCCACGGCTCGTAGACTGGCACGCCGGAAACCTCGAACCACCAGGGCCCGAGCCTCGATTGGTAACCCAGCGCGTGCGCCGTCCACTGCGTGGCCGCCCACACCCCGCCCAAGGCGACGCCGAGCACCACGAATATCTGTCCGAACAGGATGCCGGTCGCTGCTGTCGGCATAGGGCGCCACCTCCCAGGCGTATGAGTTCCAGCACATGTGTGCCGCTGCGGCACGCAGGCATGAGTCTGGAATCAAGCCGCCGGGCGGCACACCCATGGGGGCGTGGCGTGGCGTACGTTGGCGTGGGACTGGCTTGCGACTCCTTCTTCTGCTGAGTGCATGAGCCTTCAGGCTGTCATGACGGGAGCATTCCACGGGCAGCTCGACAACTCCATGGCTGTTGGAGCGAGGCAGTTCGCCTTGCAATCCCGCACCGTAACGTTCAGTTCAAAGCTGTGGCGTGGGTAAGAAACCGTTGCAGCGATTCGGGCAGGCCATTGCGCCGGTGCTTGTGCAGCACGTAGGTTGTGAAGTGCACCGGTTCGGCGAGCGGCACGACCACGACGTCCGTACGTCGCAGTGCCCGCATGTGGTCAGCATCTGCAACCCCAACCCCCTGACCTGCCGCCACACGGGTCAGATAGCCAGTCAGTGTGCGAGCCTCCCCGACGATTGTCGGAGCTACAGAATATCGCCGACGTACTGCCTTCATCTGCTGACATAGTCCTGGATGGTAGGAAGCACTGCAGGCGATGGCGGGGAAGGATGACAACTCGGCAAGGGAAACCACCTCGCGGCAGGCGAGCTCATGTGCTCTTGGAAGCAACGCCACGATGGGGCTCATCCAGGCCACATGTTGCGCGATGGCTTCACTATCTGGCAGGCCGAAGGAGAACCCTGCATCCATCTCCTCGCTGCGCAGCGCGGCCAAGAGTTCTGCCGGGCGCATTTCCGTCAGCTCCACTGGGATATCGGGGACAAGTTCCCGCCAGCGGGTCAGGCATTCGGCCAGCCTGGGCTGCACCGTGCTGTCGTCCGCGCCGATGCGCAAGGGCTCGCGATAGCGTGCATCGGTTTCGCGTATGACGCGTTTAATGCGCTCCAGACGCAAGAAAAGTCCTCGCGCATGATCAAGCAATTTGGCACCTGCGGGAGTGAGCTCGAGTCTGCGGGGCTTTCGAATTAAAAGAGCCACGCCCATTCGGTCTTCCAGGTCACGGACGGTTCGCGACAGTGGAGTCTGGTCGATATGGACTCGCTCGGCGGCGCGACGGAAGCTCAGTTCCTCTGCAACGGCCATGAAATGGCGAAGGTGGCGCAGTTCGATCATCTGCGCGCCAGCAATGAGGCAAGACAGAACTCGGTCACGGGCGGCCATGGTGCCGATGTCGGAGCGAGCCGCTTCGAACTTTCGAGTTGCGGTGCCATCTCAATCAACCGATCAAGCCATCCTAGTCGCGATCTTGGCCGAGATTCGCGAAACGCGCGGGGTCACGGCGCTTGAGTCGACCTGCCGCCAACCACCCGACAGACGCTGCGATCGGCAACAGACCGATCAAAGCGAGAGCACTCCTTTCGCTGGCGCCCGTCAAAATATGGAAGTTCGCAACCGCAAGCACCAGGACCACGCAAAGCCCCATTCCCGCCAACGCCGGCAGCAGCAGGATCCGGACCTTGCCATAACCGTGCGATGCGCGGCGAAAGAACCTAATCACCGAGATCGCGGTGGCGATCATCAGCAAGAGCACACAGACCGTGGCCAGGTTACTCAGCCACGAGAACATCGTCAGGACCGGATCTGCACGGGCCACGGCGAAGCCGATCACCACGGCGGCGCACAAGGCCGTCTGCAACAGCGAAGCAATATGCGGGCTCTTGTGCCTGGGATGTGTCCAACCGAGCCGTGGTGGCAGCAAGCGTTCACGTCCCATCGAGTAGAAATAGCGCGCGGTCGAGTTGTGAAATGCGATCAATCCTGCATAGATACTGACGATGAACATGCCGCGCAGGATCATGGTCAAGTGCGATCCCGCATAGGTATCTGACAAGGTGTACAGGAAATTCGTTGGGTCACCCAAGGCAGCAACCGTGGCAGCGACCTTGTCAGTGCCGGCACCCAGCACCAAGCACCACAGCGAGAACGAGTAGAAGCCGCCCACGAGCAACAGCGCGGCGTATGTGGCGATCGGGATGCTGCGTTTGGGATCCTTGGCTTCCTCGCTGTAGATGGTCGTCGCCTCGAAGCCTATGAAGGCCGCAAAGCAGAAGAGCAATCCGATGAACGGGTTTCCGCCAGCGATCACCTGCGGGGTGAAGGACTTGAAGTTGATACCGTCCGCCCCTCCCTGGCTGAGAATCAGCACATCAAGAATCAGCACCACCGCATATTCCGCAACGACGAAGCCGGCCAGCACCTTCGCGGAGAAGTCGATCTGGCGATAGCCGAAGTACGCTACCGTCGCCATGGCTGCCAGTGCGCAGGCCCACCATGGAACACTCAGCCCAAACTGGGCAAGCAAGGCCTCGGACGAGACAGCGCCCAGCAGGCCGTATAGCCCGAATTGCAGTGTGAGGTAGCCCAGGATCGCCACCATCGCCGCAGCGCCGCCGGCGCTTCCACCAAGGCCGCGGGCAACCATGGCATAGAAGCCCCCTGCACTCGTGACGCAAGTGGCCATCGCCGTGTAGCCCGCGGCGAACAGCAGCAGCAGCGCCAGCGCCACAACAACCAGCGCGGGCGTGCCGGCACCGTTGCCCAGCATGATCCCAAGTGGAAAGCCACCAGCGACAACGCTCAATGGGCTTGCCGCCGAGATCACCAGCAGTGTGATGAACCCCGCGCTGAGCGTTGAACGGCGCAGAGTGGTGGAGCGGACTGCGGCAGCCTCCTGTGGCCGCTCCAACAAGGTGTTCATAACTTCCATGTACTGTCTCCTGACTCGGCATGCGATGTTCGAAGCCGGAATTGCGGGTGGGCGCGAACCTGCTCGGTTGCAGCAAAGGGGTGGCCGGCAGTCTATGAATAGAAGCCTGCTGCGCGGTATCCCGGATCGGCAAGCCGTTGCGCGGCCGTTGTGCGCGAGACCAGTCGTGGCACATCCAGCCGATGCTTCATTCGCTGAAAGTGAACCGCCCCTCGGCTGCCAATTGGGTCAGCGGCAGTCGTCCGTTGGGCATCTCGCGAGCGCGCAGCCCCTCGGCAAGCAAGGCCTTGTCGCCCTGCTTGCCAATCGCCAACACCGTTTCCAGCGCGTAGGTGTCTGGAATGCCTGCGGCCTTTCGCAGCCGATCTGCATCGAAGCCCGCCATCCCATGGGCGGACCAGCCCGCGAGCGTGGCCTGGAAAGCGATGCTGGCCCACGCCGCGCCGGCATCGAACGAATGCCATGCGTTGGGCGCGGCATCTGTCTGCCCTGGAAACACGGCTTGCCTGGCCGACACGATGACCACCAGTGCAGCTGCATGCTGGGCCCAGCCTTGGTTGAATTCCACCAGCGTAGCAAAGATCGGCTCCCAACTGAGGGTCTCGCGCTGCGCATAGATGAAGCGCCATGGCTGCGCGTTGTATGCCGAGGGTGCCCACCGAGCTGCTTCCAGCAGGCTCAGCAGCATGGGCTTGGCAATCGGCTCGCCCGTGAATGCGCGCGGCGACCAGCGGTCGACGAACAGGGAATTGATCGGGTGATCGGGCTGGCGTGCTTCAGTCATGGTTTCCTAGTTGAGTTGATTCGTTCGCGGGCTCTCGATTCCCGCCATGTTGATGTACTTGATGACCAAGTAGTCCTCGATGCCATGGCGCGATCCCTCGCGTCCGAGGCCCGATTGCTTGACACCGCCGAACGGCGCCACCTCGTTGGAGATCAGCCCGGTGTTCACGCCAACCATGCCGTACTCGAGGCGCTCCGCGACACGCCACACGCGGCCGAGATCGCGTGCATAGAAATAGCTTGCCAGGCCGAATTCGGTGTCGTTCGCCATCGCGACGACTTCGTCTTCTGTCTCGAAGCGAAACAGGGGCGCGAGCGGCCCGAAGGTCTCCTCGCGCGCGACGCGCATGGCCTGGGTGACGCCCACGAGCACGGTCGGCTCGAAGAAGCTGCGCCCCAGCGCATGCCTGCCGCCACCGGTGATCACCTGCGCCCCTCTTTCTAGCGCGTCAGCCAGATGTTCCTCGACCTTCCGCACGGCCGCGTCGTCGATCAACGGCCCGACGCGTACGCCCTCCTCCTCGCCGGACCCCACCTTCAGCGCCTTCAGCGCGTCCGCCAACTTGCGTGCAAACTGGTCGTAGACCTTGGAGTGCACGTACAGCCGGTTGGCGCATACGCAGGTCTGGCCTGCATTGCGGAACTTGGACACGATGGCCCCTTCCACCGCGGCGTCGAGATCTGCATCTTCGAAGACGATGAAAGGTGCATTGCCTCCCAGTTCCATCGACACCTTCTTTACTGTCGCCGCGGTCTGCTGCATCAGATGTCGCCCGACTTCGGTGGAGCCGGTGAAACTAAGCTTGCGCACCAACGGATTGGTCGCCAACTCCGTCCCGATGTCGCCAGCCGACCCGGTGACTACCGACAGCACGCCCGAAGGAATCCCTGCACGTTCGGCCAACGCCGCGAGAGCAAGCGCCGTCAACGGTGTCTGGCTCGCCGGCTTGACGACCATGACGCAACCCGCGGCCAATGCCGGTCCCGCCTTGCGCGTAATCATCGCAGCGGGAAAATTCCAGGGCGTGATTGCCGCGCACACACCCACGGGCTCCTTGGTCACCACGATCCTCTGGGTGGAGATCGGCGAAGAAATCGTCTCGCCGTAGACCCGCTTGGCCTCCTCGGCGAACCATTGGATGAAGGACGCCGCGTAGGCAATCTCGCCGCGCGCTTCCGCCAGCGGCTTGCCTTGCTCGGCAGTCATGATTCTGGCGAGGTCGTCCTGGTTCTCCAGGATCAGCGCGTGCCAGCGCGCCAGCAGCGCCGAGCGGTCATGGGCCGTGCGCGCGCGCCATGCGGGCCACGCACCATTCGCGGCGTCGATCGCCTGGAGGGTTTCGGTGGCACCCAGGCGCGGTACGTGAGCCACCACGGCGCCACTGGCGGGGTTGGTGACGGCGATGGTTCGGGCGGCAGATATCCACTGGCCCGCCACGAAGCATTGCTCTCGAAGCAGAGAAGGGTCTCGCAGGTTCAACATGGTGCAGGAACTCGGGGTTGAGGTTTCAGATCTGGGTGATCAGCTTGGTCACCAGGAAGCTGTCGAAGGACTCGGTGCCGCCCTCGCTGCCGAAGCCGCTGTCCTTCACGCCGCCGAAAGGCAGCTCGGGATGCGCCATGCCGGAATGGTTGATGTTGACCATGCCGGCCTCCAGTTCGTTGGCCACGCGCGTCGAGGTCTGGATCGACTGCGTGAAGACGTAGGCAGCCAGGCCGAAAGGGAGCGCGTTGCCCAGGCGCAATGCATCGTCCACCGTATCGAAACGCGCGAGGGCGGCCAGGGGTCCGAATGGTTCCTCACGCATGACGCGAGCGTGCTGCGGCACGTTAGCGATCACGGTCGGCTCGTGAAAATGGCCGCGCTCGCCCAATGTGCCGCCGCCTGCGAGCACCTGCGCGCCCGCCTGCACTGCGTCGTCCACGAGTTCGCGTATGGCTTGCAGGCGCCTCTCGTGGATCAGTGGCCCCATTTGGACGCCCTCTTCCAAGCCATGGCCCACCTTCACGCCGCGCATCGCATCGGCGAAACTGGCCACGAAGCGGTCGTGGATGCCTGCCTGGACAAAGAAGCGCGAGGGCGAGACGCACACTTGGCCGGCATTGCGGGTCTTCAGTCGCGCAAGCAGAGTCGCGGCCTGCTCTACGTCAGCATCATCGAATACCAGAACCGGCGCATGACCGCCGAGTTCCATGTTCATTCGCTTCATGTGCGAGCCCGCGAGCGCCGCGAGATGCCTGCCCACCGGAACCGAGCCGGTGAACGAGACGACCCGCACCAGGGGCGATTCGATCAATTGGCGCGAGATCTCGCTTGGCACGCCCCACACGATGTTGAACACGCCTTCGGGCAGTCCCGCGTCGTGGAACAAGCGAGCCATCGCCACAATGGCGCTTGGCGATTCTTCCGGCCCCTTGAGCACGACGGTGCAGCCGGCGCCGATCGCGGCCACGACCTTCTTCATCGCCTGGCCAAATGGAAAGTTCCAAGGGCTGAATGCGACGCAGACGCCTGCCGGCTCGCGCACCACGAACTGGCGCACCGCGGGATTGCGCGATGGCACGACACGGCCGTAGATGCGACGGCATTCCTCCGCGTGCCATTCGATATGCTCGACGGCGTTGAGCACCTCGGCCACTGCTTCCGGCAATGGCTTTCCGTTGTCCAGCGTGATGCCATGCCCGATCTCGCTGGCGCGCTCGCGTGCCAGCGCTGCCGCCTTGCGCAACACCTCGGAACGCTCCATCGGCGAACTGCGCCGCCAGGACTGGAACGCCCGGTGTGCGGCCCTCAGTGCCGCATCGACGTCCTCGCGCGTTGCCCAGGGCAGGCGCCCGAGCAGATCAAAGGTGGCGGGATCACGCACGTCCTGTCCTGGACGGCCATCGCCATTCAGAAAGCGGCCGCCGACATAGAGGGAAAGCTCGGGATACAACATCATGGTTTCCTCAGGCATGCGCCGGCAAGCGGGACTGCTCGGAGGCGCTCGCCGAGCCGGCGAAAACAGAGCCAGTTGGCGGCAGTACGGTTTCGCAAAATGTCGAAAGCTGCGGCACCGAATCGCCCGCCTTGCCAGCCGCCGCGATGAAGCGGTCCGGGCGGATCAGCACCCAGTCGACACCTTTGGCCTGGAACCAGAAGTGCAGCGTGTTCTCCACGTCCTCGATCACTGTTCCCGATGGCTGGACTGGCACGTGAGAACAGGCCTCGCTCCTGATGCTGCGCGAGCGCACGCCGACATAGTGGTCGCAGCCCAGACGCTCGAGTTGCTCCCGCAAACAGGCGGGTGCACCCGCCAGTGCGTCGCCGCACCAGCTCAGCAGCGCGAAGCGCGCACCGACCATATCGTCCAGGCGCTGGGTGCGCCCGGCTTCGCGCTCGACGTTGGGTTGGATGAACATGCGCCCCACCAATTCGTCGCTCCGCGCATCGCCACTGTTCAGGACAACACCCTTTGTAAAGCGCGGCATGGGTTTGAACTTCATCTGCAGCACGTAGTCGCGCACGCGCGGAATGTTCTTGATGGACAGGAAGAAACAGTCACGCATCCAGGCCACGAAGCGGTTGCGCTGGGACAGCACGGAGCCGAACAAGTCCGCCAGATCGATCATCGCCTTGGCGTGCGCGTGGCGCTCTTCGTGATAGCTCGCCAGCAACTCGGGCTTCATCCGTCCCTGCAGGATCCAGGCTAGCTTCCAGGCCAGGTTGAAGGCGTCGCGCAGGCCCGCGTTCAACCCCTGGCCGATCCATGGCGGCGTGATGTGTGCAGCATCCCCGGCCAGGCAAACGCGCCCGACGACGAACGCGCCGGCCACGCGAGAGTTGTGCGTGTACACGCGGGCGCGGATCACGTTGAGCTTGTCGGGTTCTGCCACATGCCGGCCCAGCAGTTCTCGCACCTTCTCAGGCTGCAGCATCTGCTCGCCGTCTTCGCCCGGAAACAGCATGAACTCCCAGCGCCGCAGCCCATAGGGGAGCCTCAGGCACACGTAGGGCCTTTGAGGCTCGCAGTGCAACGCGGTATAGGGCGCGTCCAGGGGATCGTGGTCGCATTCGATCACCACCCACTTGGCTGGATGCGTGCGCCCTTCGAAAGGCAACTTGAGGATGCCTTCGCGCACCATGCTGCGTCCGCCGTCGCATGCCACGAGGTAGCCTGCGCGCACCCGGTGCTCGGCCCCCTCTGCGTCGCGCAAGGTCGCCGTCACGCCCTCATCGTCCTGGACCAGATGAACCAGCTCTACGCCGGGACAAAGGTTCACGTGCGGGAAGCGTTCGAGCCCCTGGCGCAGCGTCAGCTCGCCGAGCGGCTGTGAAAAGAGATTGCGACGAAACCAGCCGAACTCGCGCGTGCTCGGCAGGATCTCCGCAAAACAGCGCTTGCCGGCGGTGTACATGCGCATCGGCACGTTTTGGATCATGTCGCGCAGCATCGCCTCGGCCAGGCCGGCCGCCTGGAAGGTGCGCAGCGCCTCATCGTCGAGGCCCACCGCGCGGGGATAGTTCAGCACCTGCAGGTTGCGCTCGACGACCAGGCAAGCGGCGCCGTAGTGGCCCAACAGGTTGGCGATGGAGACGCCGACCGGGCCCGCGCCGACGATCAGCACCGGAATGTCCGTGGGGATTTTCATAGGTTCTTGTCTCCGTGCCCGCCGACTCAGGCGGCGGTGAGAAGGCGGCTGTCCTGCCGGACCAGCAAGTGGCGCACGCTCTTGCGAAACTCCGTGAAGCTGGCGTCGGCCATCAACTGGGCACGTCGACGCGCGCGCTCTTCATGGCTGTCATAGGCCCAGAGAAAGACAAGCTGATTGAGATCACCACTCTCCGGCGTCATCAGCGTCACCAGGTTGCCCAGCATGCGGGTCTGCAGCGCTCGCGCCGTCTCGTTGTAGATGCGCAAGTACTCGCGCGTGCCGCCTGGTACGAGGGTATAGGTTCGAAGTTCGTGGATCACGGTGCGCCCTTTCCTGCATGGAACAGACCCCGATCGAGAAAATCGGAAACCGCCTGCTGGAACAAGGCCGGCTGGTCGTCATGCACGTAGTGGCCGGCGTCCGGGATCTCGATGCTCGCGATGCGCGGATTCAACGCCTGCATGCGCTCGACCATCGACGGCTGCAGGTAGTCGGATCGCCCCCCGCGGATCACCAGGGTCTCGCAACCGATGGCCGACAGGCACGGCTCAAGATCAACGACACGCGCCGGGTCGGGGTTCAGCCGCGTCGCCGCAATGCCGGCATGGTCGTAGCGCCAGGTGTAGCCGCCCTCGCGCAGGGGCTTGAGCATGCTGTGCAAGCGCTGCTGCCGGGCCTCTTCGCTCACCGTGGGACGCAGCGCCCGCATGAATTCGCCGGCGGCCTCCCAGGACTCGAAGCGCTCCGGCGTCGTTGCGAGTTCCTTGCGGATGCGTGTCGCGCCGTCGCTCGTCTCGAAGGCGCCGGGGCCGGCGTCCTCGATCACCAGGCGCCGCACACGCCCGGGATGGCGCGCGGCATAGACGATCGCGTTGATGCCTCCCATGGAATGACCCAACAGGTCGAAGCGGTCGAGCCCCAACTGTTGAACGATGGCCTCCACATCCGCCACGTAGGCGTCGGCATAGTAGTTGTGAGCGGGGTCCCAGTCAGAGCCGCCGCGCCCGCGCTGATCGAACGCAATGACGCGGAAGCCGGGATGCAGGGCCGCCGCGATGCCAGCGAAGGTCTCGGCGTAGCCGCGAATGCCGTGGAGCATGACGACGGGCCATCCCTGTTCCGCCCCCCACTCGCTGACGTGGAAGTTCAGCCCCGACAGGGCCAGCGTGTAGTCGCGCCGCTCCATGTGCGTCTTTCAGTACAAGCCGTCCTGGCCCTTGACCTCGGAGGCCTTCAGGCCCCCCAGCCGCGCGTTGAGGCGTCCGCGGGTGGCGAAGGCCCAGCAGACGATGACCTCGTCGCGGTTGGGGCCGTCGCTGAACTGGGCGGTCACGGTGTCGTAGTGCGAACGCACGTACAGCGCGTCCTTGTGCGCCAGCGGGATGTCGATCACGGCGCCGGGACCGCCACGCTTTCCGGTGGAAGGCACCCAGGACTTGCCGCCGCCGAGTGCGTCGCGGATCGGGTTGGCTGCCGGATTGGTGAGCAGCGCGTTGCCATGCTCGTACTCGCCGTCGATGCCCACGAGGCAGGCCTTGCCGTAGCTCTCGATCGCGCGGCCCTGGGCAGCCTCCTGGATGCGGCGACCGAACTCGCGCCCCAGTTCAGGCGACGGCTCGATCCAGGCAGACAGGTCCTGGACGAACCTGCCGGCGAACGGGTTGTGGATGGAGGCCGCAATGACGATCTTGCGCAGTGGGTCGCCATCGGCCGGCGCGCCGGTTTCGCCTGCGAGGGTGTCCTCGATCTGCAGGTACCACTTGCGGATGTGAAAGACGCTGCAATTGGCTGACTTGGTCATGAGAATGATGTGTGAATGTTGAAGAACAGGAAGGGGAAAGCGCGCCGCACTCAGTCGTACAGCGGCTCCAGTTCGAAGTGGTCGCTAGGCGCGTTGTAGTTATGCAGCACTCGCTTGCCCTCCTCATCGTCGTGGACGGTTTCGCAGAAGAACTCGAAGCGATGACCATCCGGGTCGTTGAAGTACAGGCCGTAACCCACCTTGTGGTCGGTGGTCTTGACCACCTCCACTCCGGCCTTGAGCAGTTGCCCGTAGAGCCGCCGCAGTTCCGTGATGTCGCCATCGATTTCCAGGCCGTAGTGCTGCAGCGCACAGCCGCCCACAACGATGCCCGGCTCCGGGCGGATCAACGCGATGTCATGGTGCTTCTGTCCGAAGCTCATGAACACCCACTGCTCGCCGCGCGCGGTTTCCTGCATGCCCAGCACGCGCTCGTACCAACTTGCCGATGCGAAGGGGTTCGACACAAAGAGCGAGAGGTGCGTGCGGCGAATCTTCGGGCGCACGGTCCGGGTCGTCGTATCAGTCATGTGGCTTCGCCCCGAGAGTGGATTTCGGGTGCGCCTTGACGGCGGCGACGACCGGCGTCCATGCCACTGCGGTGATCTCGCTGAAGTCGCGCCAGTCCTTGAACCAGGTTTTTCCCGCGTCCATGGAACGGAAGAGGTGGCCGTATTTGGTGCCGGCCAACACAAACTGAGGGTCTGCGGCGTGCGTTCCCAACGCCCAGAACGTGGAGTTGGGCACCGCATGAAGCAGTGCCGCTGACCATGTCGCGCCACGGTCGAGCGAGCGGTAGATCTGCGTGCGCGTGCCCGGCGTGCCATCGCCGATGGCCACCAGCAGCACGTCCTCCGCGCCCTCCAGAGGTGCGAGCGTGCGGGTGTAGTACATGCCATCGAAGCGATCGGCCGAACTTTCCGCGGCCCACGGCCCGTAGCCACCGTCGCGGTTGGTATAGACCGAATTCACCGTGGCGAGCAGATGGGTCTTGGGCCGGCCGCCGCGGGCCGGAAGGATGGTGATGGCGTGGATGTCGCCGTTGAGGATGCCGCTTTGCGCATCGTCCGCGCGGCGCCAGGTCTCGCCCTGGTCCAGGCTGTGCCAGGCACCGCCCTCCTCTACGCCGAACCACACCGCGCCGTCATCGGCGTCCACGCAGATGGTGAGGATCCGCGGACGGTTTACGCCGCCGCAGAACTCCGGCAATTCGATGCCAAGCCGCGTCCAGCTCTGACCCCCATCGAGCGAGCGGAACATCGCGGCGCGAGAAGGCGCGCCCGTTCCTGCGTAGATGACATTGGAGTCGCGCGGGTCGATCGCGATGGACCAGACATGCATTCCGTTCGCGGGCGATTCGAGGCGCCTGAAATGCGCACCCGCGTCTTCGCTCAGGCAAATGCCGGCGTCCGCACCCGCGAAGATCCGGTTCGGGTCCCGAGGGTCCACCAGAAGACTTCGCACGACGCCATCGAACTCGATGGCTTCCTTCAACCCGAGGCGATGCCATGTCGCGCCGTCGTCTGCGCTGCGCAGGATGCCCTGCCCCGCGGTTCCCACAAGAATCGTTCCTTGCATGATTGAGTGCTCCTTCGCTTTGCTCAGATGAAGATGCCGCGCGTGATGCCGCCGTCCACCGCGATCGACTCTCCGGTGATCGCGCCCGCTCGTTCGGAGGCGAGGAACAGCACGGCATCGGCAATCTCGTTGGGCTGCAACACGCGGCGGATGGGCGTGGCCCTGGCGTAGTTCGCCTCCACCTGATCCGGCGTAAGGCCCTGTAGCTTGGCCTCCTTGGCGTAGAGCTCGTGGATGTGCGGTGTTTCCACCACGCCGGGATGGATCACGTTGACCGTGATACCCGACGGGCCGAGTTGGTCGGAAAGCGTCTTGGTCAAGTGGCAGATCGCCACGTTGCGCATGCCCGAGAGTTGCTTGCTGCCGCGGCCCGTGAGGCCGCCGATGTTGATGATGCGGCCGAAGCCGCCCTTGCGCATGTGGGGCGCGGCCGCCTTGGCGCAGCGCATGTAGCCCACCACCTTGATGTTGATGTCTTCCAGCAGCCCTTCGGGGCTGGCGTTCTCGATCTCGCTGCGCACCAGACCGCCCGGGTGGGCAGCCCCATTGACGAGAATGTCGATTCGGCCGAAATGCGCCGCGACCCTGCTCATCATGGCGTCGACCTGCTCGGTGCTGCTGACATTCGCGGGCGCAGCAAGAATCTCGATGCCGGTTTGTTCGCTGATTTCGCGCGCCGCCTGTTCGAGCGGTTCCTTGCTGCGCGCCACGATCGCCACGCGCACGCCTTCGGCCGCCAGCGCCTGCGTCACGGCCCGGCCAATGCCAAGGCTGCCGCCGGTCACGACCGCGACCTTGCCCCTGAGTTTCAGATCCATATGTTCTCCTTGATTGATGCAGGCCGCCTGCCGGCGCCCTGACGTTGCGCCCTCAAAGGGCCATTTCGATGAGCGCAGGGCCGCTTCGCCCGAACGCGCGTTGAAGTTGTTCGGTCAGTTCTTGGGCGGTGTGCGCGCGCGTTGCGGGGACGCCGTAGGCCTCGGCAAGCCCCACCCAGTCGATGCGCGGGTGATCCAGCGCAGTCAGGGCCTCCGCCCGTGTGCCGAGCGCCGCGCCATCGCGCCGCAGTTCGTTGCGCAGGATGGCGTACTGGTGGTTCGCTGCGATCAGCACGACCACGTCGAGGTTTTCATGCGCGAGCGACCACAGCGTCTGGATCGTGTACTGGGTGCTGCCGTCCGACAGCAGCCCGACCACCTTGCGCTCCGGGCAGGCGATGGCCGCGCCCATCGCCACGGGAAGCCCCTGCCCGATGGCACCTCCGGTGTTGGTGAGCGTGGTATGCGGACGGGCGGCCGAAGACGCCGCATAGAAGGGGTAGCCGCAAGTCCCGCCCTCAACCGAGACGATCGCGCCCGCCGGCAATTCGCGCGCCAGAACCGCTGCGATCCTGGCCGGCGTCAGCGCGCCCTCGGGCGCGTCCGGCAGCGACGACACGGCCGCCTGGTAGGCCGGCGCCCCCAGGGCATCGGCCATTTCCTCGAGCCGCCCGGCCACTGGCTGCCCCGGCTCGCTGATGACCAGCAACCGTTCGGCATCGACCAGCAAACTCGGGTGACCCGCATAGCCGAAGTACGTCACCGGCGGCAGCGCGCCGACGAGCACGACGAGTTCGGCCGCATCCAGCACTTCGCGCGCCGGCTCGGGAAAGTAGGGCAACCGATCGAAGGCCGGCAGCCCCTGCCCGCGCTCTGAACGCGACGGAAAGGTCTCGGCATAGGCCTGTGCGCCCAGCAGCGTGCACAGGCGGGCCGTCGCGCGCTGAGCGCGCTGACCCAAGCCAGAGAGTTCTCCGCCACCGCCCAACAGGAAGACCACGCGCCGCGCTGCGCGCAGGCGCTCGATGCATTGTGCTGTGTCGGGGCCGCCCTCGGCGCTCGTGCTGGTGGCGCCAGGCCTTTCGATCTTGGCGGCCTGCGTGACATCGCCCGCCTGAAAATCGGCGGGGAAGATCAGCGTCGTGCCGCGCCCACCTGCTGCAACGCTTTGTCGCACAGCCTCGGCGGCCGCGGCCGCGCTGTCGTCGACACTGTCGATGCGGTGCACCCAGCCAGAGACGGGCCGCGCGAGCGATTCGATGTCGGAGGTCAGCGGCGCGTCATATGGCAAATGCCAGCTGGCGTGATCGCCGACGAGGTTGACGATCGGCGTGCGTGCGCGCCGCGCGTTGTGCAGGTTCGCGATGCCGTTGGCAAACCCCGGCCCCAGGTGCAGGAGCGTTGCCGCGGGACGCCCGAGCATGCGGCCGTACCCGTCGGCCGCTCCCGTGCAGACGTTTTCCTGCAGGCCGACCACGCACCGGATTTCATCGCGCTGCTCCAGTGCACGCACCAGGTCGAGTTCGGTGGTGCCCGGATTGGCAAAGCAGGTGTCCACACCTTCGCCTGCAAGCGCGAGCCAGAGCGCCTCGGCGCCGGTCATTTTCTTCATTGCCTTGTTCCTCTTATTGCACCTTGATGCCGCGCTCGCGCACCAGCTTGCCGACACGCTCGGCGTCGACGGCGATCTGCGCGTCGAGCTCCGCGGGCTTTGAAGCCCCGGCCCGCAGGCCTCGGGCGGACGCCCAGGCCGGCAGGTCGGGAGCGGCCAGCACCTTGGCCAGGGCTGCGTTCATTCGCGCCAGGATTTCTGCAAGGGTGCCTGCCTTGGCATGCAGCGAGTAGGAGGTGGACAGCAGCATGTCGGACCCGCCGGCCTCGGTGATCGTCGGCACATTCGGTGCCACCGGCGTGCGCGCGCTGGCGCCGACAGCCAGCAGCTTCAGGCTGCCCTTTTGCACATGGGGCAGCAGAGCCTCCACGCCGCCCGATGTCGCCACCACCTGGCCACCGAGCATGGCGGGAATGACTTCCGCGAGCGCCTTGTACGGCACATGCAGGAACTGCACGCCGGTGCCTGCTTGCAGCAACTCCATGTTCAGGTGCATGACGCTGCCAACGCCGCCGGTGCCGAACGGCACCTCCCCGGGATGCGCCTTGACGTGGGCGATGAAGGATCTGAAATCGTTGGCAGGCACCTGCGCACTGACCACGAGATACAGATTCACGTCGGCGATGTTGCTGACCGAGACGAGATCCTTCCGGGGGTCGAACGGCAGCGGCTGGTAGAGCAGCGGATTGACCGTGAGGGTGAGCCGGTCGACCAGCAGGAAGGTATAGCCGTCGGCCGGCGACTTCACTACCTCCGACGTCCCGATGATCGCGTTGGCCCCCGCCTTGTTTTCCACGACGAAGGCGGTCTTGAGCTCCTTCGCCATTCCTTCCGTCACCAGGCGAGCCATCACGTCCGGCCCCGTACCTGGCGGGTACGGAACGACGATGCGGATCGGCCGGGATGGCCAACCGCCCTCGGCCCAGGCTGGAGCCGGGGCCAGACACGCGGCGAAAAGCATCGCCAGGGCGGCACATGTTTGCCGAAAGCAATTCCTGTTCATCTCGAACTCCTGAACACCCCGACTGACGACGTTCGGCTTCGAGCGGGGCGTGCGCTCGCTGGGCCGGGGCCAACGGCCCGACTACCCCTGCCAGAGCTCTTTCATTCTGCGAGGAATTTTGCAAGTTTATCGATTGGACAAAACAATGCAATATTGTTTGTCATTTTCAAGCACATAACATGCATATTTTTCTCAATGCGAGATATTGATCGATCATTTCGAAGCGAGCAAGAAGCCGACAACGGCGCCGATGCTTCGATTAACCTTCCGGGTTTGCCAAGACATGCCGCCCACCCATGACGCCACGCGCTGCCAACGCCCATGAATAGCCTCAGTCGCATGCTCGAGGTGCTGAATCTGTTCAAGCCGGAACAGCCCGTGATTGACATCGAGGTCATCTGCTCGCAGTTGGGTTACACGTCCGCGAGCGCATACCGCTATGT
The DNA here is from genome assembly GCF_047304045.1 of Variovorax sp. Varisp85. Lineage (NCBI taxonomy): Bacteria > Pseudomonadati > Pseudomonadota > Betaproteobacteria > Burkholderiales > Comamonadaceae > Variovorax > Variovorax sp. Varisp85. The sequence goes on along the minus strand of NZ_JBGLYN010000021.1, from coordinate 38,920 downwards.
GAAGGAGCTGTCCAACGCGGGCCTGCTCGTTCGCCTGCCCCGCGGTTACGCCCTGGGGCCGCGAATCATCGAACTCGATCGGCACATGACTCAGTTCGACCCATTGCTGGCAGCCAGCCGCGACATCGTGGGCGACCTGATCGCCCAGACCCATCTGGAACTGCTGATCAGCGAGCTCTACGACTCGACCGTGATCAACATCCTGCAGCGCTCCGGTGCCGACGAGCAGGCGCTGAACTTCGGACGCGGCAGACCCATGGACTTGTTTCGCAGCGCGACGGCCAAGGTGATCCTGGCGTACCTGCTGCCGCGTCAGTTGAAGCGGCTCTTCGACAACGCCGCGCCAGGAGACCTGGAGCGCATCGGGCTGACCTGGAAAGACTTCTCCAAGGCCATGCTGCGCATCCGCAAGGACGGCTACTGCATCAGCGAGGGCGAACTCGATCCCGGCAAGAGTGGTATCGCCGCGCCGATCTTCGACGAGAAGGGACGCATCCTCGGCAGCATCACCCTGGCGGGAAACTCCGAACGGTTCAATGCCTTCAACCGGGAGTTCCTCTCGACGCTGATGATCGACGCCGCGCGCAAGATCACGTCGCGGATCGCTGGCTAGGGCGGCCAACTCGGCACTCCCTTTAGCTCACGAACGCACCGAGTCTGGCGCAAGGTTTGTCATGGCCGTCAATCGGCCACCTTGATCTTGCGCTCCGAGACCACGCGCTGATAGATCGCCTTGCCTTGGGTGATTCGCGCCTGCATCTGTTCGGGAGTGCTGTAGGCCGCGGTGAAACCCAGGTTGTCGAATGCGTGGCTGACCGCGGGCGCCGCAAGCGCCGTCTTCATGGCGCCGTTGAGCTTCGCCAGTACTTCCGGTGGCGTCCCTCCGGGCGCGAGCAGGCCGAAGAAGCCGGTAATGGCCAGGTCGGGCAGCCCCACTTCCAACGCGGTGGGAATGGACGGGAACAGGCGGTCGCGCGTGTCGCCCGTGATGAACAGCGGCACCAGTTGATTGGAGCGCAACGCGCCGATGAGCGGCGAGACGACCTCGTCCATCAGTTGGGCATCGCCCTTCAGAAGCCCCTCCTTCGCCGAGGCGGCCCCTCTGTAAGGCACGTGAACCAGTTGGATGCCGGTGACCGACATGAGTATTTCGCCCAGCAGATGATTGCTCGACCCCGTCCCGGCCGATGCGAAGTTCAACTCACCAGGCCGTCGCTTTGCCAGCGCGACAAATTCAGCCAGCGTTTTCGCGCCGGTGGCAGGCGTCGTCACGAAGACAAAGGGCTGGGTCGCGCCAAGGCTGACGGGAGCCAGGCTCGCCGCATGCCCCCGGTCCGGATAAAGCACCGGCCCAGCCGTCAGGGTGCTCCCGCTCCCCCAGAGAAGCGTGTAGCCGTCGGCCTTCGCCGAAGCGGCGTATTTCGTCCCGATACGCCCCCCTGCACCCGGCTTGTTGTCGACTATGACAGGCTGGCCCAGGGCGACCGAGAGTTCCTGCGCAACCGCACGGGCAGAGATATCAGTGGAGCCCCCTGGCTCGAACGAGACGACGAGCGTGATCGGCCTGGACGGATAGGCCTGGGCACCGGCCGGCTGCACGAGGGACAGCGCAGTGGCAAGGACGCAGCAAGCCAGGAAGGCCATGCGCAAAAGCGCCGGGTGCAAGCGATTCATCATCATGGGCAGCCTCTTCAAGTGAAAGGGAACGCCGAAGCCCCGCGCCGAGGCGCGCTCAAACAGTGGCAATGGGCGTGACAGGCGAACCTGCGGCACCGGGAAGATTCAATGGCGGCGCAGTCAGAAGGAAACGGCTTCGCTCGTTCTTTCTCAGCCAGCGCGCGAGTTCGCCCAATCGCCACAACTCGCCCAGGTGGATGCCGTTCTTGAAAAGGCAGTGCTCGTGCAGCGGCAGCATTGCGTGCCTGGCGCTCTGGCGCATGGCTTTGGGCATCAACTCCACCGCGAAGTTGTCCGAGATCAGCGCAGCAATGCCTGTGTCGGTGATCCACTGAAGCAACCGCTGGTCGCCGCCATCCAAGCCAGCACAGGAATGAAGCAGTTTCTCGGCGACGGGCTTCCTGTTCATGCCGAGGATCAGGTCGTCGAGGCCGGTGTAGAGGCAGACCATGTCTCCGCGCTCTATGACCACCCGATCCTCCTGCAGGATTCGCATCAGGTCCGCATAGCCGACGGGATGATTCTCCTCGCCGTAGTGGCGATTCAGGTCGATCATGACCGCGCGCCCCTGCACGCCGTGGCTGGCCAGTTGCTCGATGCCAAGCGCGCTTGCCGTCGGGTCCTCGTAGGTGTCCCATCGCACGGCGCCTTCGGCACGGCGTGCCGGCTTGACGTGCTCTCCGCCCCGGTAGCCGTTGTAGAAGACGATCTCGTCGACGCCATCACCGTCGGCGTCAAACTCCGCGCCGACGTGCGCCAAGCCGTCCCACTGCGTGGAGTACTGCGTGTGCAGGACCACGACGTCATCCGAATAGACGTCGGAATAAAAAGGATTCTCGCGGGAGAGCGCAAAGCAGAAGCACTGCTCGCCCTCGTTCTTTCCGCCCCGCAGCGTGGCGAAGCGCCGAGGGCCATGGCGGCGCGGATGCAGTGCCGTGCCGCCGGGGTAGTCCAGCGGAAGCGACAAGCTGAATGTCAGCCCCTCTTTCGCCTCCTCGAGCCCCTTCAGCACTTGCGGCCGGCCAACGAGGTTCATCGATCCGCGCTGATCGTCGTTCCCGAAGAGGCCCCAGTTCGAACCCGGCGGCCTTTGCTTCCATCGGTTCGTCATGGCGATCTTTCTTCGGGCGCCTCAGGCGGCGGCACGGGCGGCGATCTCCTGCCGCTCCGCATTCAGTGCCGCCCGAACGCTCTCACGTTGCTCGATGCGTTCGAGATAGGCATTCAGGCTGGGCCATTGCGAAAGATCGATGTCGTGGACGTGGCTCCACATGACGATGGTGTAACAGTAGGCGTCGGCAACCGTGAAGCGATCGCCGTGCAGGTACTCGCGCCCCGACAGCGCGGTGTCGAGCCAGGCCAGCCGCTTGTTCAGGTTCTCTATCGCCAGCACCCGATACGCGGGAGGCGTGGTCGGTCGGAACAACGGAGTGAAGCCCTTGTGCAGTTCCGAACCGATGAAGTTGAGCCACTCGATGACACGGTATCGGTCCATCACGGCACCGGCAGCCAGCAACCCGCTTCCCGGCTTCATGTCGGCCAGGTACTGCACGATCACCGGGCCTTCGGTCAGCAACTCCCCTGCGTCGGTCTCCAAGGTCGGAACCTGTCCCTTCGGGTTGATGGCGAAGTAGTCGCCTCCGTCTTTGAGCTTCTTGGCGCGCACATCCACCCAGATCAGTTCCAGCGGGATACCCGCTTCTCGCGCCACGATGTCGACGGCCAGCGAGCATGCGGTGGGTGTCAGGTACAGCTTCATGTGTTTCCTCAGTCAGTTGCGGGGTCTCGCGCCATGCCAGCGCCGTCAGGTCAAATTGCCATTTTTCCCATATTCCGATAATTTATTTATTTCGTCAACACATCACCCACGAACCCGCATCGGCCATCCACCGGAAGGCCGGGCGCAGCCTCGAGCGACGCGGCCCCTAGAATTCCCAGCCATCGCTCAGCCGAAGGGGGAGGAGACCCATACATGCCGCGTGCAAACACAAAGACCAAGCCCCTCAAGGCGACTCCCAAGACGGCCCGCAAGGCGCGCTCGGTCGCCGTCAAGGCCCGCGATTCGGAGCAGGACTCCTCGAGCCTTTCCCGGATGCTGAGCACGCTTCAACTCTTCACGCGCGAGCACCCGGTGCTGTCGGCCGAGGAGATCGCCAAGGGCGCGGGCGTTCCCACCAGCACGGCCTATCGCTACGTGAAGCAGTTGGCAACGGCCGGCTTGTTGGTTCGCTGGAAAGGCGGCTACACGCTCGGGCCCAGCATCATGGAACTGGACCTGCAAATCAGGGAGTGCGATCCGGTCATCCGTGCGGCGTCCGAACCCATGCGCACACTGTGTGCGCAGACAGGCCTGAACGCGCTGCTGACCAAGCTCTATGGCAACAAGGTCATGACCGTGCACATCGAATCCACGAGCGACACGGGCTCGCTTGCCTACGGCCGGGGCCGGCCGCTGCCCCTGTTCCGAGGCTCCAGTTCCAAGGCCATCACCGCCTTCCTGCCGGCCGCCAAACTGCGCCGACTCTTCGAGAACGGCGAGGCGCAGGGCGACGAACAGCTCAACGACTGGGAGAGCTTCCACGCCAGCATGTCGAACATCAGACGCCAGGGTTTCGCCCTCTCCGTCGGAGAGCTCAACAGCGGCATCGAAGGCATCTCCGCGCCCGTCTTCATCGAATCCCGGCAGGTCGTGGGCAGCATCACCCTCATTGGCGATGCGGCGCGCATGGCACTGCTGCGCGAGGAGGTCGTCATCGAAATGGTGAAAGCTGCGGCAGCCACGGTCAGCAGCGCCCTGCAGTAACGCGCCGGTAAAGCACCGCGCTTTCGCGCCCCGGAAAAGCCGGCATTTCTTTCTTGTTTGATTTTTTCCCAAAATATGAGAAAGTTCTTCTGACACGACACTGAAAGGCCGACCATGGTGCTTCGCTTGCTCCGAGACGCGCTGAAGATCGGACTTCTGGCTGCAGTGCCGCTCTCGGCCTGGACTCAACCTCAGGCGCAAGCGTTTCCCGCAAGGCCCATCACCATGGTTGTCGGCTTTGCCGCCGGCGGAGGCACGGACACGGCGGCGCGCTTGCTGGCGCAGAACCTGGCCGCCGAGTTGGGACAGCCGGTAGTGATCGAAAACAGGGCGGGCGCCGGAGGAATGATCGGAGCCGCCGCCGTAGCCAAGGCATCTGCGGATGGCTACACACTGTTCTTCGGGTCGGGCTCGGAGTTGACCGTTTTGCCGGCCCTGAAAAAGGCGGTGCCCTATGACACGCTGAAGAGCTTCAAGCCCATCACGCAAGTGGGCACCGTGTCGTTCATGCTGGTGGCGCATCCATCAGTCCCAGCCAGCAGCGTCGGCGAGTTGACCGCCCTTGCCCGGGCGAAGCCGGGGCAGCTGAGCTTCGCGTCCTACGGCGCAGGTTCGACCAATCACCTGATCGGTGAACTCTTCGCGATCAAGACGCAGACAAAACTGCTGCACGTGCCCTACAAGGGAAGCGCAGCTGCCGCGACGGACCTGGTCTCCGGTGAGGTGCAGATTGCGTTCGATACCGTGTCGGTGATGCTTCCGTATGTGCAGGCGGGAAGGCTCAAGGCACTTGGTGTCCTGTCTGCTCAGCGCACCACCCAGGCCCCCAATCTTCCAACGATGGCCGAGGCGGGTATCCCGGACCTGGTGGTTGACGGCTGGCTTGGTGTCATGGCCCCGGCGGGAACATCCGACGCCATCGTGCAACGCCTCGACAAGGCAATCGGAAACGCACTTGCCAAACCGCAGGTCGCAGAGGCCTTGGCGCAGCGCGGCGTGAAGGTATCCGGCGAAGGTCCAGGACCGTTTCGAGCCTTCATCGAACGAGATCAGGACAAGTGGCGAAGCGTTGTCCAGCACGCTCACATTCAACTCGAGTAGCCACTCCAACCCGACAGAGCACTTTTGCCGAAACCCGCATCGACGCCGGCACACGGTCGACCACCGCCGATCGACGACCCGGACCCGGCGCCGCCGAGCGCCGTCTTACTCCACTTGCCATGCTAAAGAAAATACCTCTCGCAGCGCTTGCACTGTTTACCGCTCTCGCATCCCTCAGCGCCCAGGCCGCTCCTGCATTCCCCGCAGATCGCCCGATCGCGTTGGTCGTGCCGTTTTCCGCCGGTGGCGGGACCGACATACTTGCCAGACTTGTGGCGGCCAAGCTGGGCGCGATGATTCGGCAATCCGTTGTTGTCGAGAACAAGCCGGGTGCCAACGGTGTTCTCGCGAGTCAGTATGCCGAACGAGCGAAAGCCGATGGCTACACGCTGATGTTCGGCGGCAGCTCGACCCACGTCCTGTCGCCGCTACTGTCTCCGAAGAAGCAGCAGATGGAACAAACCCGCAAGAACTTCTCGATGGTCGGCATCGTGGCGGAAACACCGCTTGTACTGGCCGTGAACGCCAAGTCTTCGTTCAAGAATCTCGATCAGCTGCTGAAGGCTTCGCGCGACCGCGAGCTGACCTTCGGCACCTTCGGCTCCGGGTCGTCTCCCCACATCATGGGGGCGCTGCTTGCGGCGCGAACCAATGCGCGTCTGCAGCATGTTCCGTACAAAGGCTCTTCGCCCGCGATCACCGAGTTGCTCGGCGGTCACATCGACAGCGTGTTCCTGACAGTCGCCGCGCTCAGCAGCCATGTCGAAGACAAGGAAGTGCGCGCCTTGGCGGTGACCGGGGCCCGCCGCGTGCAGACATTGCCCGACGTTCCCACATTCAAGGAAGCCGGCGTATCGGGTTTCGAAGACTCGGGTTGGTTCGCTGTGTTCGCACCCGCCGGGACTCCGGAGCCTGTCATGGACTTTCTTCACGATGCCATCGGGCGCGTGATGGCAACCCCGGAAGTTCAGGCCAAGTTGGTGGAGCTTGGATTGCGCAGCGCGAACAGCAGCCGTGCGCTCCAGATGGCCGTGTGGGAGCGATCCATCGTCGCCACGCAGGGCATCCTGACTCAGGTCAAGATCGAAACGGACCGGTAGCGAACCGTCGCATGAGATTCGACTCAATTCCTGGTCGGCACGACGCTGGCCATTTATGCACTAGAAGAAGATGAGAAATGTCATGAAGCTTTATCACGAGGTGCGCGGCTGCTCGCTGGCTGTCGATATCGTTGCGCGCGAACTACAAATCCCTCTTGAGCTTGAATGGGTCAACATGACCACCAAGCGTCTGAAGGACGGCACCGACTACTTTCAGGTCAACAGCAAGGGAACCGTGCCCACTCTCGAAATGGCCGACGGGCAGTATCTCAGCGAAGGCGCGGTCATCATGCAGTACTTGGCAGACCAGAGCCCGGGCAGTTCGCTGCTGGCGCCCCCGGGCACGCTCGAACGGTACCGGACGCTCGAATGGATGAGCTTCATCGGAGCGGACCTTCACAAGGGCGGCTTCATGCCGCTCTTCAAGGCGGCGACTCCTCCTGAATACAGGAGCATCGCTCGCCAATACCTCAATGGCCGACTTGGTTGGCTGAACACGCAGTTGAGCGACAGGAACTACCTCATGGGGTCCATCTTCACGATTGCGGATGCGCATTGCTACACCATTGCCATGTGGACAAGAGCCCACGCTATCGACACTGCGCCATGGCCCCACCTGGAAGCCTACCTCACCCGGACCGGTTCACGGTCCAGCGTGAAAGCGGCCGAGCAGGCAGCGCGCGAACAAGGTGAGCGTGAAAGCGCAGAGAGAATGCACAACACTCACTAACCGATTCGCGCACGCGCTCATCGCCGAGCCGACGGACGAGCGTGATCGCCCCCGTCACGGCCATCGCGCCTGAACTGGGTTACGCGATTGCGAGTGCGCTCGTCGGCGTGTCTACCGCACCTTCGAAGAGACACGCGCATCCATCGGGTGCATCGCTGGCCCGCATGCACCTCTTGACTCTATTCAATTGTCGCGGCGCTGCGCGCGCGTCTTTCGGCGCAAGTCGATGTGCCGCTCGCAGGCGGTCAAGTTCAAGCGGCACTTGACGCCGCCCGCTCCGCTGGCGACTTCGTCCAGTTGCTGATTTGGGCTAACGCGGGTGACACAGGCAAACGCACACTCGCCCTGCGCCCAGAGTTCGGCGCGACTTTCTTCAACCTGCCAGAGCCTCTGGCATTTGTGCGATTTTCATCTGGCAGATCACCCATGACCCTGCAACTGAATCACTTTATCGAGGGCGCTTTGGTCCCTGCCTCGGACCATGCCCGCATGAGCCTCGTCAGTCCTGTTGACGAACTGGAATATGCCACCGCAGCGCGCGGCACGTCCGAGGACGTGCAGCGCGCCGTAGCGGCTGCGCATGCCCAATTGGAAAGCGGCGCCTGGAAGCTACTCAGCGGAGCGCAACGCGGCCACCTGCTGAGCAAGCTGGCCGACCTCGTCGAACGCGACACTGCGCTGTTGGCCGACATGGATGCCAATGCCATCGGACGCTCGCCGATGGAGCCCCGCATGATGGACGTTCCCAATGCCGTGGCCAACTTGCGTGCCGCAGCGGGCTGGGCCAACCACCTTGAAGGCCGCGCCATCCCTACGGGCGGCTATATGGGGAATCGGACGCTCTCATACACGATCCGGGAGCCGATCGGCGTGGTCGGTGCCATCCTGCCGTGGAACTCGCCCCTGATGATCACGACATGGAAGCTGGCCGCTCTGTTGGCGGCGGGCTGCACCGTGGTGGTGAAGCCGTCAGAGGAAACGCCCCAATCCGCGCTGCATCTGGCTCTCCTCGCGCAGGAGGCGGGCTTTCCCGACGGCGTGATCAACGTGGTCACGGGCTACGGTGAGGTGGTCGGCCGTGCGCTTTGCGAGCATCCCGACGTGGCGAAGATCAGCTTTACTGGAAGCCCCGAAGCGGGACGGGCCATCCAGCGCATCGCAGCTCCGTTGTTCAAGCGAATCACACTGGAACTGGGTGGCAAGAGTCCGCAGATCGTATTTGATGATGCCTCCATGGAGGAGGCACTGCGCGGCTGCGCCATGGGCCTGTTCGTGAATCAGGGGCAGGTGTGCGCGGCTGGATCGCGGATCCTCGTGCAGCACGGCATCGCCCGCGAATTCGCGGCTGCATTGGCGGAGGCGGCGAATTCCATCACCGTGGGGGATCCGCGCCAACCCGGTGTGCAGATGGGCCCAGTGGCCAAGAAGGCGCAGTTCGACCGTGTGAATCGCTACGTGCAGATTGGCCTCGACGAAGGCGCCGAACTCCTTGCCGGCGGTGTGTCGCAGCCTGAGAGAGGATGGTTCGTGAAGCCCACCATCTTCGCCAACGCAACAAACTCAATGACGATTGCGCGGGAAGAGATTTTCGGTCCCGTGGGGACGATCATCGTCTTCGACACCGAGAAGGAAGCCATCGATCTGGCCAACGACTCCGCCTATGGCTTGGCCGCCACAGTGTGGACCAGCCACCTCGCGCGCGCTCACCGCGTCGCAGCCGCCCTCAAGGTCGGAGCCGTTGGCGTGAATTGCTGGAGCCCTCTGGATGCGAACCTGCCATGGGGTGGACTCAAGACGAGCGGCATTGGCCGCGAGGGCGGGTTGTCCGGTGCCCTCGCGTATACCGAAGAAAAGGTTGTCACCGTGCTGTTGCCAAACTGACCTTGGTGCTGCAGCCAAAAGAAGAAGGAGATTGCGATGGGTTGGCGCAACAGAATCGACGCTTACGGAAATGCCTCAATGCTGTTCCATTGGTTCACAGCGGGGGCATTCATCACCGCCTATGTGATTGCGTACTATGTGATCTGGATAGTCGATCCGGAAACAAGTATCAAGCCGGCACTCTTCGGCATCGCTCCGGAGCCTGACCGGGTCATCCCGCTCCTCAATATCCACTGGATTCTGGGTATCTCCATCGGCGTGCTCACGCTGCCGCGGCTCGTCTGGCGGCTCTGGGGAGGCGTCCCCCACCACGTCCCCGGTTCACGCCTGGAACATCTCGCCGCGGACGTGGCCCATTGGGCGCTGTACGCCTTCCTCATCCTTATGCCCGTGACAGGCTACATGACGACGTATCACCCGACTGATTTCGGGCTCTTCGTGATTCCGGCATGTCGAGACACGGCCTTTGCGGCCTGGGTCCGGGACCTCTTCGGCCTGAGTGTCAAAGACCTGGAAGACATCATGTGGTCGATTCACAGCTTCTGCGGCAAGTGGCTGGCATGGCCGCTGGTGGTGCTGCACGTCGCTGCGGCTCTTGTGCATCACTTCGTTCGCAAGGATGCCGTGCTGCGGCGGATGCTGCCGTTGAAGCCGCGACCCCAGGTCGTTCCGGCGCACGCCCACCCGGGAAAACGCTGCAACCCTTGATGTGCAAGAGCTCCGGCGCGGTTCGACCGGCCGATGCCCGGCGCGGAAACGGACGGGGTCAGAAGACCGGGGTCATGGAGGATCGTTTCATGCAAGAAGCTCGGAACCTGCTGTTCCTATCCGTGGTGGTCTGCATTGCGCAGACCAGCTTGGCAGAGCCCTCTGTTGCTCAACTGCCCACCGTGCAGGTGACGGATACGCAGGCCGAGGCCGGCAGCACCCTGTCGCTCGATGCGCCCAACAGCACCGGCTCCCGCCTGGGCCTCACTGCACGCGAGACACCGGCCAGCGTCAGCCGTCTAGAGGCGGCCGACATCGCCGAGCGTGATCTCACGCGTGCGCAGGACGTGGCCGTGCGCATGCCCGGCATCAGCGAAGCGCCCGCTCCGGGGAATGGCGGGACCAGCTTGATTGCGCGCGGCTTCGTCGGCCACAACTCGGTGGCCCAGTTGATCGACGGAACACGCCTCACCGTCGCAGCAGGCACCGTCACCTATCCCTTCTCGACCTGGCCCATGGAGTCAGTCGAGGTCCTGCGAGGCCCTGCGTCGGTGCTCTATGGCGATGGAGCCATCGGCGCGGCTGTGAACTATGTGACCAAACGCCCCGGCTTCGAGCGCACCGAGCGCGAGGCCTTCCTGAGCGTTGGCTCCTTTGGCGCTGTGCAAGGGGGCGTGGGCCTGCGCGGCCCCATCAACGATGTGCTGGCTTATTCGGTCTACCTCGATGCAGAAAGAAGCGACGGCTATCGCCAGTTCATGGATGTGCAGCGCCGCAACTACGCGCTGGCACTGGCGGTGCGCGCGAGCCGCGACATGAGCGTGACCCTCTCCCTCGACGGCGGCGTGAACGACGACGCGCGCTACTTTGGTACACCGCTGCGCAATGGTGTGTTGGACCAGCGGCTGCGCCGGACGAACTTCAACGTCTCCGACTCAGTGGTCAAGTACAACGACCGCGTCTGGCGCGCCAAGGTGGACTATCAGGTCGCCGCCGGCCTTCGCCTGCGCAACGAGACCTACCACCTCACCACCGCCCGGCACTGGCGCAACGCCGAAGACTACAGTTTCAGTACCCCGGGAACCAGCGTGGACCGCAGCGATTACCTGGAGATCCTGCACGACCAGGGGCAGACCGGCAACCGATTCGACGCGACCTTCGACGGCACGCTGGGCGGCTTGAAGAACCGCTTCATCGTGGGCCTGGACTGGTACCGTACCCGGCTCGTGCACACCAACAATTCGCCCTATGGGGGCGCCAGTGCGGGAGACCCCTACAACTTCGCGCCTGGCGTCTTCATCAGTCCTGTTCCCACCATTCCGGGCCGCGCGTCAGAGCTGGAGACCACCGCCTTGTTTGCCGAGAACGCGCTCGACCTGAATCGGGAGTGGAGGCTCGTGGCCGGCCTGCGCAGCGACCGCATGGAACTTCACAGCACGGACCTGCGCCGCGGCGTGAACCTGGTCAAGAAGTATTCGCCCATCACCGGCCGTCTTGGCGCCGTGTGGTCGCCCAGCGAGGCGCTCTCGCTCTACGGACAGTTCGGCACCGGCACCGACCCGCTTTCGGGCGCACTGTCGCTGCCCGGAGGCGGCAACACCTTCGATCTCACGAAGGGCCGCCAGGTCGAGGTAGGCGCCAAGGGCGCCGTGCCCGCCGTGCGCGGCGAATGGACGGTGGCACTGTACAAGATCGCAAAGCGCAACCTGCTCTCGCGCGATGCCGGCAATCCCAACGTCACGCAGCAGATCGGCCAGCAGTCGTCCACCGGCATCGAGCTGGCCTTCGCGGCCGAGCCCGTGCGCGGCTGGACGATCGACGCCAATGCCGCCTTCCTGCGGGCGCGCTACGACGACTTCAGGGAACTGGTCTCGGGCGCCCTGGTCTCGCGCGACGGTATGACGCCCACCGGCGTGCCCGAGCGCACGGCCAGCATCTGGACAACGTGGCGCTTCCTGCCGCAATGGCAGTTGGGCTTCGGCGCGCGCTACGTGGGTGAGAGCCAGGGCAACACCGCCAACACCACGAAGCTGCCGTCGTACGTGGTACTAGACGCGTCGCTGGCCTACGAACATTCACCCAACCTCAGGTTCAGCCTGTCCGTGAAAAACCTGGCCAATCGCGACTACGCGCTGACAGGCACCGCCAATACAAGCTGGCTGCTGGGTACTCCGCGCACAGTGCAACTCACGGCGCGAGCGAGCTTCTGATCCGCGCCTGCTGTACAGCAGGCGCGGATTGGGGAATTCCCTAGCCTCAGGACGAACTGCCGTTTTGGGCTAAGGCCACATCACGAAGCGGCCTAACCTTGGCATGCATCGCGATGGCGCAGTGGCATTTTGAGAGGCCACAGATCAATACAAGAGTGGAGACACCCGCAATGAGACATCCGAGGTTATCGCCGTCCTCAATCAGAAGGCGCCTCGTGCTGGCAGTGATCGCATCGGGCCTGCTGCCATTGACTGCATCGGCACATCACTCCTTTGCCATTTTCGACAGAACCAAGACCACCGCGGTCAAAGGCCTCGTCGGTCGGTTCGACTGGACGAATCCCCACGTGACGATCTACGTGGATGCAGAGGGCACGCCGGCCCAGCGATACAAGGTCGAGACCGGAAGCATCAACGCCCTGGCCAGATCGGGCTGGAAATCCGATTCGATCAAGGTTGGCGACAAAGCAGAGGTGTCGTTTCACCCGCTGAAGAACGGTGATCCTGGAGGGTTGCTCATCGAGATCAAGATCGGCAGCGTGGTTCTGACGGGGGGAGGATGATGACGCGCCGCCCAGCCCTTTGTACTGAGACCGACGACGTCCGCCGGGTGGAGATATCGATATGACAATGACACGACGCTCTCGTGCGGGCTTGCTGGCCCTGTTCATCGCCGCAGCTGCCGCAGTGACGTTCATCGCCTCCGAACGCGGTGGTGGTCCTGCAGAAGCGCAGAAGCTCGGCATCAGCGGAACGTGGGAAAGAACACCGGACGACTGGTTTGGCGAGGATCCGGACAACCCTGTATTGCCAGGCGGAAAGATCGACCTGAAAGAGCCCTTCCTCAGTGAATACGAGACGCTGAAGAAAAAGCAGGCTGAGGCCAACGAAGCCGGGACCCCGCTTGCCACAACGAGCAGCAAGTGCCTCCCGGAGGGAATGCCCACGCTGATGGCGGCGCTTTTTCCGATCGAGATTATTCAGAACAACAAGCAAGTGGTCGTGCTCGGCGAGTATCTCCAGCAAGTACGTCGCATCCTGTTGACCGAACCGATGCCGTCAAAGGACAACCTGGAGGCCACGTTCCAAGGGCAATCGCGCGGGCGGTGGGAGGGCGACACGCTCGTGGTGGAGACCCAAGGTATTCGGCCCGAGGCGCGGCTGTACGACGTTCCGCATGGGAAGGAAATGAAGATCACGGAGCGAATCCGGCTCAAGGATCCCGATCATCTCGAGAACCAGATCGTGATCGAGGATCCGGAAGTTCTTAACGCGCCGTATCGCTTCACCTTCGAATACAAGAGGTCCGACTACAGGATCCAGGAATACGTCTGTGAGAACAACCAGATCGTGATCGACAGCGAGGGAAAGACCGCCCTTCGTCGCAACTGACACCGCCGCCCTGCCCCCTCACTCCATCCCAAGAGCGGACGTACTGAAATGAATTGGATCTCGAGCGGTCTGATGCGTGCCGTGCTGCAAAGCGCTTTGGTTTCGCTCAGCGTTTCCGGGCTGTCGTGGGCGGAGGTTCCCACCACGCCCACGATCGTGGCAGTCCCCCCCTCCGGCAAGGCGCCCTTGTCTTCGGCGCAGCGCAGGGGCACGGAGTACATCGACCTGGCGCGCCACGGGTATGTCGAAGAGGAGTACTACCTTTCGGGCATCGCGCCAGCCATCACCGCCGCAGGCGAGACGCTGCTGCAAGCCCCATATACCACGCGCATTCTCGTGCGCAAGCCGATCGACCCGGCACGCTTCAATGGAACCGTGGTGATCGAACCGTTCAGCTGGTTCGGCGAGCGTGGAGCCGGCTGGATCCTCACCCGCGACTACCTGCTGCGGCGAGGATACGCCTACGTCGGCTACACGCTGAACATCAACAAGCCAAAGCGTGATCCCAAGTTCATCTCCGAAATGGCGGCGGAGGAAGCCGACGGCATCAGGCAGTACGGCCGGATCGTGAACTTCGACTTCATGCGCCGGTACGACTACGCACGCTACGCACCGCTGGGCACGTACTCCGATCCCGAGCGCTTCAAGCGCGGTAGCGTTGCCGATCCCTTCGTTCCGCAATCGCAGGCCATTGCGGCGCAGCTTGCGATGGCGTTGAAATCCAATGCGCCACAAGGTCCGCTCACCGGACTCGAAGTTCATCGCGTGTATGTCAACAGCTGGGCCGTGACGGCCCAGGTGTGGATGGACTATCTCGACCAAGGGCGTCACCAGCAATGGCGGATGCCCGATGGTGGTCCCCTGATCGACGCCTACATGACTGGCCGCATGGCCTACGGCGAAGTCGGGGGTGACGCCATTCGCGTACCTCGCAAGATGCCCGACGGCGTGCCATTCGTGACGGTCTACAGCCAGTCCGAATTGATGCACGACGCGATCGAGGGCATCGAGCTGCCGCCGGACACGGACAGTCCGAAACTTCGCTACTACGAAGTGACCGGCATGCCGCATCTGCGCCTGGCGGACCTCGGCACGGAGCATTCAGAGCGGCTGGCCGCCGATGTCGGCAAAGGTCGCGATCCTCGCTGCCAGACCTTGTACGACGAGCCGGTCGAAATGCTTGCCTCGGCCTTGCTCGACGGCATGGACCGCTGGGTCCGCGAAGGTACAGCGATGCCCAAGGCGCCACGGGTGGCACGCAAGGGCAAATCGGTGCTGCGCGACCCCGCAACCGGCAACATGCTCGGCGGCGTCCGCCCCCCCTGGATCAGCGTGCCATCCAGCCGCTACATGACCGACCAGGAGACCCGCTGCGGCCTGATCTACGACACCAAGATTCCGTACTCGCGTACGCAGCTGCGCAAGCTCTACGGAACCGGTGAAATCTACGCAAAGAAGTTCGAGGAGGCCAAGGCGCTGTCTGTCAAGGAGGGTTATCTCCTTCCCGAAGACGCCGCGAGCTTGCGCCCGATCGCGAAGCCAGGTGACTTCTGACGAGAAGCTCCATGGTCCCGGCCTGCCAGGCAAGCCAATCCTGATTCTTTTCATTGAAAGGCGACAGATGTCCTCGGAGACCTTCATCGCGTGGCTCTATGAGTCCGCGCCCAGCACCATGATCCGGGACGTGTCCTGGATCGTTCCGACCGTGCAGTGCATCCACATCATTGCGATCGCCGTGATCTTCGGCTCGGCATTCGTTTCCGATCTGCGCCTTGCAGGCGTACTGGCCACGGATGAGTCCCCGGGCAAAGTCGTTCGCCGCTATTTCCCGTGGATGTGGCGCGCGCTCATCGTGCTGCTCCTCACCGGGCTGGTCATGAGCATCGGTGAGCCTGAACGCGTTCTGACGAACTCGACGTTCTGGCTCAAGATGGTGCTGGTCGTTGCCGCCTTCACGTTGACCTGGCTCGCGCGGCGTCCGCTCCTGTCTCCGGACGCGGAGGGCAGTGGCGCTCGATGGGTACACCTCGTCAAGCCGATCTCCTGGCTATCGCTTTTCCTGTGGTGCTGCGTGATCGTCTGCGGCCGATGGATTGCCTACACGATCTAGGTCGCCTCCTCTTTGACGCAACGCTCACCGGTACCTTCCATGGTCATTCAATCCATCCTCCAAGCCGTTCAAGATTCCCGGCTTTCGACTTTCATCCGAGAGACCGGTGTGGCATTTCCGGCGCTCGAGTCAGTGCATGTGATTGCGATCACGCTGGTGCTCGGAATCATTGCCATTGTGGATCTGCGGCTCATCGGCTGTGCCTCGCACCGCTGCAGCGCCCATCGGCTGATGCAAGAGCTGCTGCCATTTACCTGGGTGGCCTTCATCGCCTCCGTGGCGACGGGCCTGCTCATGTTCGCGTCGAATGCCACTACCTACGCCGAGAACAGCCTGTTCTGGTGGAAGATGACCATCCTGGTCTTCGCCGGCATCAACATGGCGATCTTCCATCTGGGCATCTATCGCCGGAGCGGCTATTGGGACGAACTGCTGCCGCCGCCGCGCGGGGCGCGCGCCGCGGGATTGAGCTCGATGGGGTTGTGGATCGTTGTGATTGTTCTCGGCCGATGGATAGGATTCTCCTCGTGAGCGCGGGAGGCAGTCTCGTGGGGCGCAGCATCCGGCGGGCGTTGGGTGACTCACCGGCCTTGAAAGGTGGGAGCGCTCGACTCTGGACCGTGCGTCCCCTCACCGGCAGGCTTGAAACGCTCATGATGCCTCTGCTGTTCGTGGCGATGGTCGGCAGCCTGGCAGGCTACGTGCTGTTGCGCCCCGCCCATCCTGCCCCCCCGAAACCCCTCAGCTGGCAGATCAGGTCCTTCGACGGCCTCGGGCCCGCCGACCAGGCCATTCACGGCGCGCTGCTGCCCGCCTCGGAAGAGATCATCTGGTTCAACAACGACACGGGCGGCTGGATCACCCTCGCGGACGCCCAGCGGACGCTGCTCCCGCCCTTCTATCAGGACACCTTCTGGAAGGCGAATGGGGAGGTGCATTGGCAATTGATCCTCCCCGGCGCTCACCAGCCCCATGCCAGCCAGCCCGGCGCAGAGAGCGGCCATCGTGAGACGCCTGCCGCGGCGGCGCCGAACGCTGTGTCCGAAGGCACGCAGGGTCAGGGTGCCACCGTCTACTACGGCTCTGCTGGCAAGGCGCCGGCCCAAAGCGCCTACCTGCTGGTGATCGGACATGCGCACGCGGGGGTGATGTGGGCGAACCAGGCCACCATCTGGATCCATCCCGATGCCCTGGCGCCCTACCCCGAGATCGTCAAACCCGAAGCACTGGTCGCCAAGGGATGGCGGCAAGTCATCGCCTATAACGGCGCGAGTGAAGTCGAGCGCATCAAGGAGGCTCGATGACGGCCACGTCGAAGAAGCTTTCGCTGCGCCGGCGCGGGACGACGATGTGCCTGCTGCTTCTGGGGTGCGGATTGGTCGGCCCGGCACTGGCCGCGGGTAAAAAGCTCAAGGTGGGCGTCACCTTGCACCCCTACTACAGCTTCGTCGCCAACATCGTCGGAGACAAGGCAGAGGTGGTCCCGCTCATCGCGGGAGATGCGAATCCGCACAACTATCAGCCGCAGACGGAAGACATCACGCGTGCCATGTCACTCGATGCGCTGGTGGTCAACGGCATCGGGCACGACGAGTGGGCCTTCGAGATCGTCAAGGCAGCCGGACGCAAGGGGACGCTGCCGCTCATCTACGCCAATGCTTCGGTGGCGCTCATACCGATCGCGGGGGACCAGGGCGACGCCAAGGTCGTCAATCCCCACACCTTCGTGTCCACCACCGCGGCCATACAGCAAGTGTTCGAAATCACCCGGCGCCTGGGAGAGCTCGACCCGGACAACGCCGCCGCGTACCGGCGCAATGCCGCCGCCTATGCGGCGCGGATCCGGGGGCTGCGTGCGGAGTTCATGACCCGTTTTGCCAGTCTCGACCTGTCGTCGTTCCGATGCGCCACGACACACGCGGGCTACGACTACCTGATGCAGGAGTTCGGCCTGACCGTGACGGCGGTCATCGAGCCGCGCCATGGCGTTGCGCCGACCGCGCGCCAGCTCGCCAACACGATCGATGCCATCAGGAAGGCGAACGTCCGCGTGCTCTTCGCTGAAAAATACTTCTCCATCGGCCTGGGCAAGCCAATCGAGGAAGCCACGGGCGTGAAGATCTTTGCGCTCTCTCACATCACCGGCGGACCGTACACCGCGGACCGGTTCGAAGTGGAGATGCGCGAAAACCTCCAAACTTTGGCCTCGGCCATCGAGTCCACGCGCCGTTGAAGGAGAAAGACCGATGCGTGGCCCGGCCCTGGTATTCGAGCATGTCACCCTTCAGTTGGGTGGAACGCGTGTTCTGGACGACGTGACGTTCCGCGTCGAGGCCGGTGCGCTGCACTGCCTGGTCGGCCCGAACGGCGGCGGCAAGACCTCATTGGCCCGCGCCCTGTTGGGCCAGATGCCGCATTCGGGGCATATCCGCCTCGAAGGTGATGTGGTGGGTCCGATCGGCTACGTTCCTCAGTTGCCGGAGTTCGACCGCAACTTGCCGATGACGGTAGATGACGTCATGGCGCTCCTCAGTCAGCGCAGGCCCGCCTTCATGGGCGCCTCCCGACCGGGCCGGGAAGCATGCACCGCGGCCCTGCAGCGAACCGGCGTCCAGGTCTCAGGCAGGCGCCCCTTCGGAGCCCTCTCCGGCGGGGAGCGGCAGCGCGTCCTGTTGGCACAGGCCCTGACTCCGGCGCCATGGCTGCTGGTTCTTGACGAGCCCACCACCGGTGTCGACAGGCCGGGCATGCGGCTGCTCGAGGATCTGGTGGCCGAACTGCATGCGCGTGGGGTCACCATCCTGTGGATCAATCATGACCTGGATCAGGTGATGCGTCTCGCCCAGTGCGTGACCAGTATCAATGGTCAAGTCCTTTTCCATGGCTCTCCCGCCGAAGCACTCGACTGGACGCATTTTCGGTAAGAGACCAGCCAATGACGCCCGTATACGAATTCATTCGCAACCAGTTGCAGGCACTCGCCGAACGAGGTGCCTTGCCAGAGCCGTTCCAGTATGAGTTCCTGATCAATGCGCTGCTGTGTACGTTGCTGATCGGCCCGCTGCTGGGAGTGCTGGGCTCGATGGTCATGATCAAGCGGATGGCATTCTTCAGCCAGGCTGTCGGCAATGCAGCCATGACGGGCGTGGCCATCGGGGTGCTCATCGGCGAGTCCTACACGTCGCCCTATGTCTCGATGTTTGCCTTCTGCCTGCTGTTCTCTCTGACGCTCAAGTACGCACAGCACCGCACGACGTTGTCCAACGACATCCTGATCGGCGTCTTCCTGTCGATCTCGCTGGCCCTGGGGGCCTCGCTGTTGCTGTTCGTGTCCGCAAAGATCAATACCCACGTCATGGAAAGCGTGCTGTTCGGCTCCATCCTGGCGGTCGACCACACCGACATGAACGTGCTGCTTGTCGTCACGGTGATCTGCGCCTGCATTGGACTGCCGATGTACAACGCGATGCTGCTGGCCAGCATCAACCCGAGCCTGGCACATGCAAGGGGCGTGCGGGTGCGCTTTGTGGATTATGTATTTGTCGCCATGGTCACGCTGGTGACCGTGGCCTGCCTGAAGATCATTGGTGCCGTGCTCGTCGAAGCTCTTCTTCTCATTCCGGCGGCGGCAGCCCGCAACGTCAGCCGCTCACTGGGTGAATTGGTCGCGCGCTCGGTCGCCATCGCGACGGTGTCCTGCGTGCTCGGCATCCTGCTGCCGATGCAGCTGCATATCCCGGTCCCCACGGGCGGGGCGATTGTCCTCGTCGCTGCGGCGATCTTCGTCTTTACCTCCGTCGTTCGAGCCCGCGCGCCCCGGTTCCGAAGCGCTGGCATCTAGAGCGCACTCCATGACTTTCCGAAACTGGTTGACGATCTTGGTGTTCGCGTGGGGCGCCCCTCTTGCGGCACATGCAGGCGCCGGCGGTGAAAAATGCCGCGTGCTTACGGCACTTCCTGCACTACACGCCCTCACCTCCGCCCTCACCGAAGGGACAGACATCGAAGCTATACGCCTGCCTGAAGGTGCTGCAGTGCCAATGGAAGCACAGGGCAACGCGCTCGCACGCTTGCAGGCCGACGCGTTCATGAAGGCAGAAGCGGTTGTCACGCTGCGCAACCTGTGGCGCGCGGACCCGCTGTACCCGACGGCGCGCCGGCACAACCTGCGCATCATCGAGATCGATGCATCGCGCTCGTGGGATGCCGCGAAGCCGGGGTTGTCGGTGCTCGAAACACCAAGGAACAACGTCCCCTGGGTTGAGGCAGCTGGCCCGGATGCGGGGCCGTCGCCCTACGCTTGGCTCAGCCCCGACAACGGCATGCGCATGGCGGCACTGATCGCTGCCGACCTGGAGCGCTTGTCGCGTCCGGATGCCAACCGGATACAGCAGAACCTCGCCGCCTTCGAAGGGCGCTTGCGCCGATTGAAAGCCGAATATGGCGCACGCATGGCGGCGCAGCGCGACCCTCGCGTTCTTTCGCTGGCCAGCGAGTTCGCCTACATGCTGGGCGACTTCGGCGTGTTCGTCGAAGGCTGGTATGTCAAACAGGATGTCGACTGGAGCGATGGCGATCGCTCGGCGCTGAGCCGCTACTTGCGCGAGCGAGACATTCGGCTGGTTGTCCACAAGTGGAAACCGGACGAGCGGATCGTCAAGGCCATCGAGAAAGGCGGCGCGCGGCTGCTGGTACTGGATGCGGGCAACCCCGGCATTCTCACCGACGAGGCCGGCGCCTACGAGGCCCTTCTGAGGTGGAACATGAATGCCTTGTCGACGGCTCTAGCAGAAACCGCCGGCGACGCAATGAAAGACACGGACCGCTCGCCCCGGCGTTGAGCGGCATGTGAATGAAGGAAAAGACTTGATGAAGCCATTGCTCTCGCTTCGTGGGACGTCGGTTGCTGGAATTCTCTCCGCGTGCGCGGCGGCGCATGCGCATGCGCCCGTCCTTGACTGCTACATCAAACAAGACCAGGTGCAATGCGAAGCTGGTTTCTCGGACGGCAGTTCCGCCGCCGGAAAAAAAATCCAGGTGCTCGACGCCAGGAACAAGGTGCTGCTGGAGGGCGTCCTTGACAACGCCGGCACCTACGTATTCAAGCCACCAGGCGTCGATTACCACGTGGTCTTTCTCGGTGGCGACAACCACCAAACCACGCTGTACAGCTCCAACATCACCAAATGAGGACTTTGATGAACTTTCTTCGCCGAGCCGGAGTGCTCACGTTGGCCGGTTGCCTGGCCGCACTGCCCGTGCAAGCCCATTTTCAGACACTGTATGTCCAGGAGTCGACACTCGAACGCGGCACAGATCTGGAATTCGCGCTGGTGTTCACCCATCCCTTTCAAGGTGGACCCACGATGCCGATGGCAGAGCCGCGCTCCTTCAGCGTGACCACCTACCGCGCCGGCGCGGAGCCGGTGAAGACCGATCTCAAGAAATACCTGCGCCCCGTCGAATGGAAAGCGGGTGGCCGGCGGGCCGCAGCGTTCCGGGCCTCCATCCCGCGAGAGGTGGTGCGCTCGCTCGGAGATCACGTGTTCGTACTCGAGCCCGAGCCCTATCTCGAGACAGAGGAAGACCTGTACATCCAGCAGTTCACCAAAGTCGTTGTGAATGTCGGCGGCGTGCCCAGCGGTTGGGCCAACACGCAGGGCCTTCCGGTCGAGATACAGCCCCTCACGAGACCGTACGGCATCTGGACCGGCGGCGTTTTCCGCGCGATCGTTTTGTCGGACGGCAAGCCGGTCCCCTTTGCCCGCGTGGAGATCGAGTATCTGAACCACCCGGTCGATCTCAAGACGGGGGCATTCGGACGAAAGGCGCACGTGACGGCGCCTCATGCCGCATACGAACGCCTGAGCGTTGTCGCCGATACCGAAGGCGTCATCGCGGTCGGCTTGCCCAAAGCGGGATGGTGGGGCATTGCGGCCTTGGACATCGGTACCGCGAGAAGCCACAAGGGAAAGACCATGTCGCAGGACGCCGTGCTGTGGGTCCAGGTCAAGGACATGAAGTGACATCGAGTGGCAGATGCCCAAGAGGTCCCCCTGGGCGGCAAAGCTCATGAAGCGCGCGCTGATCTTCGTTCACAAGTGGCTCGGCGTTGTCCTGGCGCTTTTTTTCCTGATGTGGTTTGCCTCCGGCATGGTGCTGCACTATGTGCCGTTTCCCAACCTGTCGCAGGTGGATCGGCTCGAAGGGCTCGAGCCGCTGCGGGTAGAGCCGGGCTGCTGCTTGACGGCGGAAGCGATCGCGCAGCGCGCCGGCATCGGCTTGGGCGCTGCAAGGCTGGGCATGCACGCCGACGTGCCTGTCTGGCGCATCCTGGCCGGCGAGGCCGAGGGCCGCGCCCCCGTCTGGCGGACCTTCGACGCGGAAAGCGGCGCACCGGTCGCGCCGCTGACTGCGCAACAGGCCGCGCTGGTCGCCCAGGCCTTCAGCGGCCGCAAGGCTGTAGACACCGAGGAACTGGAGCGCGACCAATGGACGGTGCCGCAGGGACTCGATCCTTATCGTCCGCTGGTGAAGGTCAGGCTGGCCGGCGACGACGGCCTTGAGTTATATGTGTCACGCGGCAGCGCCGAAGTGGTTCGAGACACGCGCCGGGCCGAGCGTTTCTGGAACTGGATCGGCGCGGTGCCGCACTGGATCTACCCGACAGTGTTGCGCCAGTTTCCGCAGGCGTGGAACCAGGTCGTGGTCTGGCTGTCGATTCCGGGCGTGGTGCTTGCTGCCACCGGGCTTGCGCTGGGCATCTGGCAGATCTTCCTGAATCGCACCCGCTGGATTCCCTATCGCAAGTTCTGGATGCGATGGCATCACATCGCGGGCCTTGTGGCCGCAGTCTTCACGCTGACGTGGATGTTCTCGGGCTTGATGTCGATGAACCCGTACGGCGTTTTCGGTCCGCGCAGTGCCCTGCCTTCCGAGCAAGCGCGTTGGTTCGGTGCGCCATCGGTCGCACAGCTTCAACCGCGCGACGCACTTGCCGCGCATGCCCGAAGCTCGCCGAACGCCGACGCCCTGGAACTTGAGCGTGTGCAGTTTGCAGGGCACACCTGGTATCGCGTCCATACCCGCGTGGGTCAAAGCGTAATGCGCGCCGATGCCGCCGCGCCGGCTCCGGTGTTGCACGCCAGGTTTCCTGAGGAAGAGATCGCGCGGGCGCTGGGAGGCATCCGGGGCGCCGGGCATGTTCCGGTCGAGTTGCGGCGGATCGACGCCTACGACAGCGCCTACTACGCGCAGAACGCCGCGTCCTCCGACGTACGGGATACGCGTCCGCTGCCGGTGTGGCGAGCCCGATGGGCGGACGGGATCGACCTGTATGCGGATCCGCTGTCGGCCAGGGTGCTGCTGCGTATCGCCCCCTCGGGCCGCTGGCAGCGTGTGCTGTACCAGGGCATGCACAGCCTGGACTTCGAGGCATTGCGCAACCGGCCGTTGGTGCGCGACGGCGTCGTGATGATGCTGTCGCTTCTCGGCCTTGCGCTGTGCATCACGTCGTGCGTGATCGGTTGGCGAATTTTCGCGAGCAAGGTCAGGCCGCGCCGCATGCCCAAGCTCGATGAGCCCTGGTCGCCATCTTCTTGAATTCCTCGCGATTGCTGATTTGGGCTACCACCCCACCCACGGGCAACAGGACACTCGCCCCGCTTGTGGTCGACTCCCTGTCTCCATGGCGCGGTCGTCGTCGAACGACGACAACGCGCACGCTCTGCCGCCGCATGGGCGCCCATCACAAGTCTCTCACGACACAACACAGGAGACACCATGCGTCCGATCCGCAGCCTACCCTTCATTTCACTCACCGCCCTTTGCATGCTCACGCCTGCGGCCCATGGCTATGAACTCTACGCCGAAAGCGAAACGACTCTGAACGCAGAGCTCAAAGCGGGCTACGGCATGTTCGGCACCCGGCGCAACTATGTGGGTCGACCCGGCGGTTTCCGATGGCAAGAGGGCTTCGCCAAGTACGGCCTGAACGGCTCCACCGACCGGATCGGCAGCGGGACGCTCTACGGCGCACTGAGTGCGATCAGCACGGCTACATGGGGAGACGGGGACCCCGGCGGCATTACCACGGGCCGGGAACACCGCACACGGTTCGAGGACGCGTACGTGGGATGGAAGTCGGGTGACTTGCTTCCCGCATTGGGCAAGGACGGAATCGACTTTTCCGCGGGCCGCCAGGTTGTGAAAGCCGGCTCCGGCTTCCTGGTCAACGACGACGGCGTGAATCCCGGCAAAGGCCTGGCAGATGGACGCTATGACCGCGGCGGTGCCTACTACTTCGGCCAGCGCCTGGCGTTCGCCAGGACGGCTGTCCTGCGTCTGGGCGGCACCGAGGGACTGCACGGAAGCGCGATGTGGCTCAAGTCGAACACGCGCCTGCAGGCCAACACGGAGATCGCGGTCGGGACGCTCGACTACACCGCCCCCGAAGGCACCGTCGGATTCACCTTCATCCGCGGCCTGGACGTCGATGAGCGATACGCCATTTCACCGACGCGTCTGGAGCGCAAGGGCATGAAGATCTATAGCATTCGCGCGGACGGCAACGCCGGAATTCCGGATGCAGACTTCGCATTCGAGTACGCCTACCAAAAGAAGCGCTCTCGCAACGACAACGCATGGTACGCCGAGGCGGGCTATACGTTTTCCGACGTGGCATGGCAGCCTTCGCTGAGCTACCGCTACACCCGGTATTCGAAAGAATTCGATTCCCTGTTTCAGGGTGGCTTCCGCGGGCGGTACCAGGGCGAGGTCGCATCGAACTATGCGTTCTCGTACAACTTCAACACCCGCATCCACGATGTCGCACTCACCGTTCGGCCGCTTGAGAGTCTGGCAGCGACGCTGATGTTCTTCGACTTCAGGACGCTCGCCGACCGCTCAACGCTAAACCTGGACGCGCGCGAATTGGCTCTTTACCTGGATTGGACCATCACCAAGAACCTGACTTTCTCGCCGATCATTGGGATCTACAAGCCTCGTAAGTACGAAGCCAATGGAGGCAACCAAAGCGGCAGTGCCAAGGCCAATCCCTATCTCAAGCTGATGTTGGTGGCAAGCTTTTAAACGGTGCACCACGCCGCGTCGTGCCCAGAAAGGGCCGGGAACGTATGCGGCGGGGAGTGCTGCACATGATGGGCTGCGTGCAGACTGCTCTTCTGGCGAGCGATGCCATCGGCGACGCCAATGAACTCCACGATCCTGTGTGCACCGGAGGTACTTTCTGCCACCAGCGCGACGATTCGACGCGCTGCTTCAGGCAGCGTATGCCCGGGCCTCTTCCGCCCGCTTGGTCTGGGACGGCAGGACACCGAACAGTTCCTGGTATTCCGCTGCGAAATGGCTCAGGTGGAAGAAGCCCCATCGGGAGGCCGCGTCGCCAATGGAAAGCTCGGAGGCCGGAGTCGACATGAGAGTCCGACGTACTCCGTTCAGGCGCACGGAGCGCAGGTAGTTCAAAGGCGTAGTCTCAGCGACCAAGCGAAAGCTGTTCTGGACAGTGCGCCGGCTCACCTGAAGGCGTTGGCACAACTCGATCACGCTGGGCACGTTGATCGTCTCCGACATCGCCAATCTGTGGCACTTCTCAACGATGAAACTGTGCGTGGAGCTGCCGCTGCGCTGCCGCCTGTCGCAGGCCGGGTCGGTCATCAGCACCAGAAGTTCATCCAGCATGGCCTGTTCCAGCTCGCGCTCGCGCGCCTGCGTGTTGCCAAGCTCCTCGTTGACAAGCGCTTCGGAGAACATCGTGAGCAAACGCTGGCGACACTCTGCAAGACGCGGCGGCGGCACCTTGATTACTGGTTGCCGAAGCAAGGTCTGGATCTCGCTAGCCGAAGCGGTGTCGCCCAACGCGGCTTCGAAGAATTCGCGCTCGAAGGTAATCGCCAGCATGTCCATGCCTGTTGGCATGTGGAACATGAACTCCTCTCCGCCACGAAGAAAAAAGATGCTGCTGAAGTCCGCCTCGCGTCCCTGCATCCGGATCGCCCCCGGGATCGCAAGTGGCACCGCGAAACACACCCTGCCCTTCGGCGCCTCCCCGTGCTGCACCACCCGCTGGTTGATTTGCTCCCGAAAGACATGGCATCTTGCACTCGTGAGTTGCATGAGTGAACTCTCGAGCGACCCCGCAGTGATCTGGCTGTAGGTCTGGTTCCACTCCTGCACCGAGACCGCGTGGGCATGTATGTCTTGAAAGCGATGGATGCTTTGATTCACCGGCTGGCACTCCTTGAAGGACGGTTGCTTTTACTATGCCAAATTCTCACATAGACAAAATATTGCACAGATCGATCAGAGCTTCATAGAGGGGAAACCCCTTTAGCGAAGGACAGCTTCGCGGCCAACGCAAAGGCCGTGCCGATCAAACGCCGTTGACCTGTTGAATACTTGTCCAATGCGGAGCGCCTTGGCGTGCAGTCCGTCCGATCCTCCGCAGCTCGTCAGAGAGATTGCACAAGGCAAGGCCCGTTGCCGATGCATTGCACGCATGGAAACAACTGGGTGGAGGCACCCGAGGCAACTGGCTGTTCGCGGGTTCACCGTGCGCGGATCGGCACGGCCTCCGCAGCGATGAACTTGATCCGGTCGACAAGTCGCCCAAGCTCAATCAGCTCGATCCGTACGCGTACTTGAAGGACGTCCTGCTTGTGCCTGCCACGCACAAGGTGTCGCTTGTCGGCGAACTGCTGCCGCATCGCCGCCAACCCGGGGCATCCGCTGCCTGACATTCGTACATGTGGGGCCAGCGTCAGGCGCAGAGGGTCGCGATGTTCCGCGAAGTACTGAGCCTCCTAAAGGAACCCACCTCAGGCACGATCGCTTGTGGGATTCCAAAAAACCCAAACGCCGACATATGTTGGCGCATCTGCCGACCGGCTCCGGAAGCGAAACCCCGGCCAGCGCGGAAAAACGGTTTGCCTGGCCAAGCGAGATCGAGCGGCAAGGCCATCGTGCTGATCCAAGCGCAGTTCGGTGTGCTGGTTACGATGCGATTTACCGAACAAGCGCCCCCCCTAACCCATGAGCTTCTCAAATCTGAACATGTCCCACCTCCCGGGGAGACCTGCAGGCTGGGGATGCTCGGGATCGGGATGGTGCCGGTTGTAAAACTCTACAATTTTGAATCCGCATTTGTTCACGTAGAAGTGGATATTGCGTTTCTCAAAATACGGCGTGTGCGTTTCCCAGACTTTCGTCTCAGGATAACGAGCCTCGATGACCTTCCAGGCCTGGAGTCCGACGCCACGGCCGTGAGTGCCAGTCGACACAAAAAAGAGGTCCAGCGAGTTGTACTGGGTGGCCTCGTCAATTCTCAGCACTACACCACCGACCCGGGCTCCATTCATCAAGATGTGACAGGTGACGGCACCCGTCGCGCCAAACGATTTCTCCATGTCCTCATCCGAGGGGATGGGCTCGTCCGGGCTGGTGCACAGGGCTTCGACCATGCCTGCAGCAAATGCTTTCTGCAGCTCCCGTTTGAATCCCCGCAGATCCTCCTTGCGAGCAATCTCGAGTGTCAGGCAGATCTCCTGCCAATTTTTCTTCACGACTTCTGCTCCTGTGCCACTCGCCGCAAGGCAATAGTGATAGAGGTCTCATTCATAGTGGTTTGAAGCCACTTCGCCGAGCGCCATCACGCAAGGGATTTTTTTGACTTGCGAGACTGTTTCATCCGCCGTCATCGATGCACGATCGCGTCAGCGACCACGGCGCCTCCCATTGGGCACACAGCGGAGCACCTGTTCGTGGCGTCCGGCAACGCAAAGCTCACAACCAGTTCGCGGCAGCTTGGCGATGGACAAGCCGCGTCCCACCTCACCGCACTCCCGGGCCGCGCTACATGAAGCCCATAGTCCGCAAACAAGCTGGCTCTTCTGCGCGCAGGCTAGGCCGAACGGGAAAGAATCTTGGTGCGCGGTGTGCAGATACCCCAGCAACGAAGGCCTCGATCATCCGCGTGCGGCACCATGACCTTTTCGCAGCCACGCAGCGTCTCCCTTGCCGCTGGCAAGGTGGTGCATATCGGCTCGTCGCGTTGCGGCCCCGTCAAAGCGTGGACAAGCCCCGTCCAAAGATGTCAAGCGCCTTGAACAACAGCGATCGCGGAATCGTGAGCGACGGCATCACGCGCATCACATTGCCATAGCGCCCGCATGGCACCATCATCACGCCGTGGCTCAGAACATAGCCCATCAGCTCGCCAATCTTCTCGTGGCTCAGGGGCTCCTTGGTCGCCCGATCCTGCACCAACTCGATACCGATCATGAGCCCCAAGCCGCGGACTTCGCCGATGAACGGACTGTTGAGGCCTTGGATGTACTCCTTTGCCTCCTGACCAAGCGAGCGAGCGCGATCCAGCAGACCCAGCGAAGGATCCTGCAACAGACTGATGTTGGTGAGCGCAACGGCGGCGGAGACCGAATTGGCTGCGAAGGTATTCGGTACTGATCCGTCCGGAATCTTTGCCGCTAGGTCTGAGCGCATCACGAGTCCTGCCATAGGGACATCGCCCCCGATGCCCTTGCCGAAGGTGAGCATGTCCGGCTTCACGCCAGAGTGCTCCACCGCCCACATCTTGCCGGTCCGACCTGCGCCGGCTTGCACCTCGTCAACAATTAGCAGCGCGCCACTGCGATCACAGGCCTTGCGCAATATTTGCAGGAACTCCGGCGCGGGCGGCACGTATCCGCCTTCACCCTGCACAGGTTCGACAATCACAGCTGCAACATCGTCGGCGGCCGTGTATGGCGTATTCAGAAGATAGTCGACGTACTCACCTGCGATCTGTTCGGCACTTTTTTGATTGGTGTCGAATGGAAACCGATAAGCATAAGGATAGGGCGCGTGAATTACGCCGCCCATGAAGGGAGCGTAGCCCTTGCGATAGGCTGTACCGGTAGTCAGCGCCACGGAGGCGTTCCACACACCGTGATAGCCCCCATGAAAAGCGATGATCTGGTGCCGTCCCGTGACGCGCTTGGCAAACTTCACTGCTGCTTCGAGCGCGTCGCTGCCGCCCTGCGTGAAGAACGTGATGCAATCGCCTCGCAGTCCTTCCGGCATGATCTCAGAGATCTTGGTGGCCAACTCCGTGCGCTTCGTGCTATTCACCTCCATGGCATGCATCAGCACTTCGGATTGCTCGCGCATGGCTGCGACCACCTTGGGATGGCAACGTCCCACACTGCTTACACCAACGCCAGCCGACAGGTCGATGAACGTATTGCCGTCGGGGTCCTTGAAAGTCACGCCGAAAGCGCGATCGATCACCACGGGCGCTCGACCGGCACCGCGCGCCATGGATTCGGTACGTGCCGACTGGGCCAGCGCATCAGCCGACTTCGGGCCAGGGAACTCGGCTGACACCATTTTCGGTGCGTCGGGGAAATTGAGGGCTTCCAGATCGGTCTCGGTCATAGTCATAGCTTTTCGGTCGGATTCGGGGTTGAGCAATCGCCGCATCGCTGCGACGGACAAGGACGGAGCGGACAGCTTCGTGAGGTGGCTAGGCCGCGAGGCGGCGGCTCTGCATTCATGAAATACGGTCCGACAACGCTTGGTCCAACCGATGTTGGCCGAGATCACCTCGGCTCGGTAGCCCGAATCGGCAATGCACGCCGGGCGGTCGTCATATGGAGATGCCCCGCTGCCGCCCCAACTGCCAAGTCACCGATTGGCCACGGCTGACGGCGGAGACCTGTTGACCCAGGTGCTGTTCAATCACAGGTCGCCAAGGCAGCAGGGCGAAACCCACCCCGTCATCGAGCATGGCGAAGCGACCACTGGCAAGCTGAATACTTCGGCGATAGGTGCCGCTGGCCCGCTCGCCGTCCTTCAGTCTCCGGTAGCTCCGGCCGGTCTGATCCTGCAAGGATTTGGCAGCTACCGCCAATTCCCGATCCCGCAAGGTCGACAGCAGGTCACGTGCGAGCGCGAAACGCCGACCTCGACGTTCGGCCAGGCGCTGTTCGATCAGGAACTCCGCGCGGCTGCGCATTGCATCGCGTACCTGGGTACCGAAGCCTTGCGCTACCAAGCCGCGGCCCCCATCGATCAATTGCCTGTCCAGCCAGGTGGCGCCGATGGCGCGTACCTGCTGATCGATGCGCAGGTGGGAGTGCAACTCGATGGTCGGTCCTGCAGCTTTCTGCGCATCGTGTTGTCGCGCTTTCACCGTCAGATCCGACGGCACCTTCCAGACGCCATCGGCCACACGCTCCACGACGCCCGCACGGCGCAACGCCTCGAGTCGGCGCACGTGGACATCCACGGCAGATCGAGGATCCGGATCGTTGGTCAGCTCGAGATGGGCCAAATGCTCGGCGGTCCTGTAGACGCCATCTCTCGAGACCGCCGCGATGTTGCGGTCCACCGCCCGCTCCTGCGCCGGCGGGTTCGCCTCCACAATCCCGCCCATCGGAAGCGCCGACAAGTCGGCGCCGACCGGCAGCTTCAGGTAGTGCGCCCGTCCGTCGACGCCATCGACCACCAGATAGCCTCGCCCGTGCAGTTCGTCGGCCAAGCCCTTGCCTGTGATGCGCCCGACGATGGACATTGTCGGGCTCGCCTCAATCACCAGCTCACGCTTGTCGCCCTTCATTGCCCGGTGCATCGCGCGCAGGATGTCTCCGCGCTCGCCCATCGCTGACAGGGATCGCTCCACGCCCGGCGCCAACTGCCAGTGGTTCGCGTCGAGCCGCTCGGCCAGCCCCATGGCGTCGAGCCGCTGCAGCCGGGCACGCAGCAGGGTCTGGCGCTGCCGCAGGTTCGCGGTCTTCTCTGGCGCCTGGGTCAGGTCCACCACATCGGCCGCCGCTTGCCGCAACAGCGTCCGGTCGAGGCTAGTCAGCCGCTCCTGCTCTACCTCTCGCTGCAGCCCTTGCCGGATCTCCAACTCGGTACGGGGCCCGAGCCACTCGGTCGCGATCTCGCTGGCACGCAACCGCATGCCGTGGGCCATGTAGTCCGGGGCGATGACCAGGTCCCGGCTCGCCCTCCCCTCGCCGACCTTGCCGCGCAACACGACGTGGGTGTGCGGGTTGTCCGTGTCCCAATGATCGACCGCGACCCAGTCCAGCCGCGTCTCCAGATCCACCTCCATGCGCCGCATCAGCTCGCGCGTGTAGCCGCGCAGGTCTTCCAGCTGCTCGGCGTCTTCGACTGAAACGATGAGACGGAACTGGTGCCTGTCGCCTCGGCCTCGTTCCTCGAAGGCCTTGAGATTCGCCTCGTCCGTGGCCGCACCGTAGGCTTGGCCGCGCTGCCCATCGCGCGTGACACCGTCTCGCTCGATGTAACGCAGGTGCGCGGCGACCGAACTGGCGCCGGCTTTCTTGAGGACCACGAAGCGGGACTTGATGACCACGCGCCGGGCGTTCGCCGGGAGCCGGTGGCCAGCCATGCCGGCAGCCACGCGGCCGCGGCCGAAGATGGATGCTGGCCGCCCAATACGTACACCTGAAGCATTGGCGCCGGCCTTCGAGGCCGCCTTCAGGACCTGCGAGACGAAGCGCTGCGAACTTGGCCCGGCGCGCGACCTCGGCGCCACCGGCTTGACGCGGAAACGCTCGCCATCCTGCGTATCTTTACGCGAGGCCATGGCGCAAGCTCCAGCGCAACACAACGCACGGCAACGCAGACGGCACGCAGACACGCTTGGCGGCGAACCGCGTTGCATGCCTGCGCGGCACAGGCACTGCAAGGCGCCGTGCCGCGCCAACCCCACGTGCAGACTGGATCGGCAGACGAAGGCGTGCCGCCCCTTTTATCTTGCCCTCCGTCTCCGCCTCCCGCCTCCGCTCCCGGCTCCGACCCACCGCCAGCCGCGCACCAAGTGCGCAATGCTGCCCGTGAGGCAGCAGCGGTGCAGCGCCCGCTGCACGCTGGCGGCGGACCGTCTGCACGATGGGATGCAGCGCCGACGCAGGTCCAGCTGCAGTTCGGCCGCATGCCCGGAGACAGAATGATGGGAAGTTCATGGCGCGCTCCATGTCCACAAGGGCTGCGCGACGCCGAGCACGGCCGACGCGGCGATGGGCCCGAAGTAGCGGCTGTCAAACGACGCCGGGTTCGTGTCGCTGAGCAGAAACAGCTCGCTCAGCGCCAGGGAACGGCATTGCGACCAGGCTTGCAGCGGACGATGCACGCCGTCATGCGTGCGCACGTTCGCCAGCGCGACGCCATCGATGCGCACAACCAGCTCTCGAACACACACTGATTGCGGCGCGAGCGCGCCGATGCGCTTGAGGATCGGCACGCCGTTCGGCAGGTAGCCGCGCTGCGCTGCGAACGCGGCCACGTCGGCGGGAAGCCGTACTAGCACGATGCTGCCAACGTGCAGCGAGTCAGGCGGCTCGATGCGATACCAGCCACGCGCCACGCTGTGGCTTGGGTTGTAGACCAGGCGCACCGGAACCTGCACCATGGCCGGCATGCACAGTGCCGCAAGGCTGATGCCCATGCAGGCGAAAACCATGCGGCGCATCATTGCAGTACCTCGCGCGCGAGATGCGCCGCATGCCGCTCGGCCGTGTAGACGGGCAACGGCTGACGCGCGGCCAGCCGGTTGCCGACTGTGCGCCAGTATGTGGCGGTGGCTGCGCACGGCTCGATGCCCAGCGCCTCGATGGCGTCAATCACCGCGAGCACTACCTTGACCTGCAACTCGCCATCGGCGCGCAGCAGTATGCGCGCGCCGGGTGCCACGCCGGCAACGCGCTGAGCGTCGTCAAATGGTGTCGGCGACTGCAGCACCATGAGCTGCCAGAGCGCCGTGCCGTAGTCATTCCCGATCCACTTCACGCGGCAGCAGACTTTGCGTGGCGTGAACATCGCAACACGCCGCCAACGATCCAGCACGATCTCGACGGTCGGCTGACCAAACCGCAGCCAGACGTTCACCCGATGCTCGACGAAAGCGAGCGAAACCCGCATTCCGGTGGCCCGCGGCGGCGCCATCGCTTGCAGCGAAGCCTGCGGGACGACTGGCGTCGGATGCGAAGCCGGCGCCGTCATGCCGCGTCCTCCGGGTATTCGCGCTCCAGCAATTCACGCAGCATGTCCGCCGCTGTGAGATCGCGCCGGAACGCCACGACCTTGATGCGCCCGCGCATTGCGGGCGTCACGTCGATGGTCAGCCGCGCGGTGTAGATTGATGCCTTCACCGGTATCTCTGATGCGTCGGGCTGTCGAACCCAGGCCGATGCCGGATCGGCACCGGGCCTGCGGCCAATGGATGCCCGGCGCGGCTTCGCGGATGGCAGGGGCTTGGTCATCGCAGCATCTCCCGCACCGCCTGCGCGAGCGCCGCGATCTCGCGTGCGGCTGCGCACTGCGGCGCCACTTCGCAGGCCAGGCGCCCCGCGGCGACGCTGTCGGCGAACACGATGCGCTGCGAGACTTCCGCCGTCAGCGCGGCGAACGGCTGATCGGCGAGCGCGGCGCGTGCCTCGCGCCCGATCACCGTGCCGACCACGCGCCGGTTGATGACAAAGGCCGCGCGCAGCGCAGGCCGGAACACCCGGGCCTCTGCAATGAGCTGCACCATCTCGTGGCTGGCCCACACGTCGTAGGCGCTCGGCTGCACCGGGATCAGCACGAGGTCGGCGGCCAGCAGTGCGGAACGCGCAAGGGCCGCGACGCGCGGTGGCCCATCGATCACCACGAAATCCGTCTGCAAAGCGATCTGCGGCGCCTCTTGGTGCAGCGAGTCCCTCGCCAGCCCGAAGACGCTGTACAGCCGCCCCTGCCTGTTCTGAAGCCGCCGTTGCGCCCAGTCGAGGGCCGACCCCTGCGGGTCGGCATCGAGCAGCGTGACGCGGCTTCCCTGCAGAGCCAACTCGCCAGCCAGGTGCGTGGCGAGCGTTGTCTTGCCTGCGCCGCCTTTCTGGTTAAGCAGCGCGATCACTTTGCCGGGGCGGCTGTCTTCTCTTGCCGGGAGGCAGTTCTCGGGTATTGGACCTGCCTGATTTGCAGTCGCTGAACCACTGCCCATTTTTTGGGCGTCCTCCGCTCGCGCGCGCGTGACTTCCATTTATGTATCCCTTTAGATGTTTAGGGAGCCCCGAAACCGTTGCTGGGCGCGGCTCGCTGGGTGTTTCGCGCCGGTGATCCACCGATAGAAGCGCCGGTGATACCCCGAGTCGCGTGCCGGTGATCCACCGAGTCCGTCCACACACCATCCACAGGTTCTTCAACAGAAGTTGTGAATAAGTTGCTCCTCGCGACGACGTCCGGGCAATGGCGGAACGCCAGCCATTCGCTGCCGCCGCTGCGCTCGATGAAGAGGCGATAGCCGGGCAACGCCTGGTGCAGAGCCAGGCCGCGCACATGCGCGGCGAAGTCGCGGTAGCGTTGGAGCGCACCGGACTTCAGGTACAGGTGGCGCATGTCGAAGCGCCAGCCACCGGGCTGCCGGCCGCCATGCTTGCGCACGAGCCGGTACAGCCAACGCTCGATGCCTCCGGAAAGCCGGAAGTACGTGGGGTCCAGAGTGAGCACCAGAGCCTCGTCCATCACGCCCGAGAAAAACCAGTCGGCCAGGATCAACTCGATGCCGTCGGCGCGGCCATCGGGCCGGATGTACTCCTTCCATTCGTTGATCCAGGAGAAGCGGTGCGTGCGCTTGGCGCCATTCGGGCGCTCCCGCTGGCGCAAGGTTGTCGCGACGGTTGTGGACTGCAGCCGGTCCAGCGCGGCGCGCAGCGCTAGGTAGTCGCTGCGGCCGGTACCTCGTTGCGCGAAGCACAGGATCTCGTAGGGCGTGGCCACCATCAGGCGCGAAGGCGCGATGCCCTCCTTCTTGGCCTGGACGATCTGGCTCGCGGCCCAGATCAGCACGTCGGCATCCCAGATGGTGGCGATGCCATGCTCAGGCACGCCCTCCACGTTGAGCGACACGCCGCCGGCCTCGAAGCGGATCGGCACGGTGCGCGGCGACTTGGCCAGCGAGAAGAACGGGTAGGCCATCAGGTCCTGCGCGTCGCGCAGCGCCATGTCGCCGCCCGGCAATGCGCGGAACAGTGACAGCTGTTCGCGTTCACTCGGGCGCTTCGACATAGAGACCGGCCCCTGCCCTGCATCGATCAGCGGACCGAGTCGCGCTGCACGTAGCCGGGATCGGAGGTCATTCCGTAGGCGCGGCTGTTGGCCCAGGTGCGCAGGTCCTCGACCGCGTAGACCACACGCGCGCCGAACTTGCGGAAGCGCGGGCCACCGCCCAACACGCGCTGTTTCTCCAGCGTGCGCGGCGACAGCCGCAGGAAGGCGCCGGCCTCCTCGGTGGTCAGGAACTCGGGGTTAGCTGGCGCGGCGGGTACCGCTTGCGCCTTTAGCGATGGCGCAGGGGCGCGGGTGGGATACAGGGAACTGGCACTCGCCATGACGGCCTCCATCACTGTCGGTGAGCCGCAAACCATTTGCAGCCCGATGGAGGCAGTCTCGGGAGTAAGGGCCTTCCTGCGCAGGGAGAGATTCAGCGCATCGGTTCGTCTCCGGGGGACTGTGCTACGGTGCGCCTGGCCCCCGCCAGGACCAGATAGCCGCCCCTCATGTACGCCTCGGCGCGCCGCAGCAGGTGCCGGACCTGCGCTCGCAGTTCACCATCGGCTTGCCAGCGCAACGCCACGGCTTCGAGGCCGAACAGGGCCTGAGCGATGT
Organism: Variovorax sp. Varisp85; assembly: GCF_047304045.1. Classification (NCBI taxonomy): domain Bacteria; kingdom Pseudomonadati; phylum Pseudomonadota; class Betaproteobacteria; order Burkholderiales; family Comamonadaceae; genus Variovorax; species Variovorax sp. Varisp85. The sequence continues at coordinate 3,519 of NZ_JBGLYN010000021.1, read as the reverse complement.
CGCGATGCGACGCGCCGGCCTGCGTGCCGTCGAGCGCCTGCAGGGCGCGAAGATGCAGCAGTTCGGCACGGCTAGCAGCCCGCACGCCCCCTGCCGCGGGTGAAAGGCCCTGCAGGGCCTGTGCCTGTACGGTGAATGTGTCGAGTTGCCCACGCAGGGCAGGGCCGAGCGGAACGGTGACGGCGTAGGCCGTCCCGTCGGCGAGGTCACCAGCCAGTGACGCATGCAAATGCTGCGCGGACACCTCAGCCAGCAGCGTCAGGCCTGCGCCGCCCAGCGCCAGGCGCTTGCGTCCAGGCACACGCCACAGGTCGAAGGACTGCTGGTCAGATGCGCTGCGCGCAGTCAATGCGCGCACGTGCAGCAAATCATCAGTCGCCGTGATCCAGAGCGGATGCGCCTCACGCGCGTCGAGAGTTGGATCTTCAGCGCCGTCGCAACCCCCATCGCTCGAACGATGCACCGCGCCGTGCCCAGTCCCTCTGGTACTGCGGATGGCGGCGCAGATACTCCCAAGCGAGTGCGGGACCATCGAGGCTCAGCGTGTACAGATAGGCGGCCGACACGCCCCAGGGTGCGTTCGGCTGATCTTCAATATTGCGGCCAGTCATGGCGAAACTCCGTTTTTCTTGCCTGGGAGTACGCTGCCACAGGTATGGCTGGCATGGCTGGCTTTTGCGGCGGTGCGCTGTCGCGCACGCGGCGACGCTGCCGCGCGACCCAACCGTCATGAAGCTCAGTCGTTGATCGACCCGTCGCGCTGTGCGTCTGCCACATAGGCTGACAGCGGCTGACGCGCGTTGAAATGCGGATCGGCCACGATGCGCAGGCCCTTGGGGCCGCGCACGCTCTCGAGCGCCGACAGGCTCACTCGGCCCAACTCGGGGAAGCCGGTGCCGGCATCGGTAAGCCCGTAGGCGCGATCGCCATCGGCATCGAGCTCGGTCAGTAGCCAGCAGGCGGGCGCGTCCAGCGTGTACAGCTTGACGATGGGATAGGGATCGATGGCCTGGCCAGTGGCGCGGGCCGCGCCGTTGGCCAGCAACTGGGTGCGCTGTTGTTCGGTGAGGAGGGTCATGGTTCCTCCGCAAGAGGGGTTGAAGCTACTGCCGTGAAGGGGGAAAGGACGCAGGTAAGTACTTCCAAGAGGCATTAATTAGACGCCAGATTGAGTTAAAGATAACGTGGTTTAAATTGTGCTGAACCGGGACGCTTCTGTCCATGCAGAAGCGAACCATCCAGCGTGGACGGCCGGCCGGCGCGACGACCTTCGAGGTCGCGCCCGCGCTGGCGTTCGGTGCCGTGGTGCGCGCACTGCGTACCGCGGATGGTGTTGCCCAGGAAACGCTGGCGCACCTGGCCGGCATCGAGCGTTCGCACATGGGCAAGATCGAGCGCGGCGAACACATGCCCACGCTGGTCCTCGTGCTCAAAATAGCCCGGGCACTCGACCGCAGCGCGGGCGAACTGCTGCTGGAGACGGAGGCCAGGCTTCCGAAGGAATGGCACCAGCCGCCCGCCGGACAAGCCGGCGACTGATGCCCGCAGCGCCTATGCCACGATGCGCCCCGCCAGCCGGGCTTCGCGTGCATAGGCGCTGATGGCTTGTCACCCTGGAAGTACAAGTCGCGCTCGATGGGCAGACCCCAGCGCCCTCGCAAGCTCTCCAACTCTTGAAGGCTCACGTAGCCCAACTCGGGAAATCCTTGCCCCAGATCGCACAGGCCGAAGGCGCGGTCCTGGTCATCCGGATCGATTTCGGTCAGGAGCCAGGTCGCACCTGCATTGGGCGTGAACAGCTTGACCACGGGATATGGATCGAATCCGTCGTTTTCGACGGATCGCCGGCCGTTGGCCAGCAGCTGCGCACTTTGTTCGTCGGTGATGAGCTTCGTCATGGTCTTTCTCCTTGGAAGGAATCCGGGCGGAATTGCCCGAGACCGGACGCAGCACGGCGCAGCGCAGCCGTCAGGGTTCGAAGACGGCCGCCAGGACGCCAGCGCGCAAGGCACGCGCCGACCTTGACGGCGAGAACGGCGTGCAACGATGAAGGGAACAGCAAGCCAGTCCCCCAACCACGGCATCCGCATCGCAAGCGCAGCGCGCAGCACCGCAGGTGCGAAGGCGTCAGCGATGGAAGCCCGAACGGGGCGAGACGCCATGGGCGGCTCGATGCGCAGCACGAGAGCGCGGTCCGGCATCGCTGGAGACGCACGGAATCGTGAAACCATGGAAGCGCATCAGCTGAAATCCGAGGAACCGTCATTCCGACTCCACACATCGACGTAAAACCGCAGGTCAGCACAAGCACGGAATCGGCTCTTCGACAAAGCGCAAATGCGGAGTTGCGCTTTTGGGTATATCCGCACATGCACAAAAAAGACGAGCCGCGAACACGAACGCCAACACGACGACGCCCGCGAACCTTCGCGGGCCATCGGTGCGTTCGGCAGAGAAAGCGCCCCCCCGAAGCGGGGCGCCGAGGGCGACGCTCAGTCGCCCTTGCTGCGCGACCAGATCAGGTTGTGCGCGCCGTCCTCGCCTTCGACCAGGCGGGCATAGATGGTCGCCGGGAACGACGGGTCATCCAGCGTCACCGACAGGTAGGGCCGATCCGCCTTGCTGACCTTCTTCCACGCCGCGCCGATCTCCAGGCCGTTGCCGGCGATGACGCGGAAGTCAGGGGCGTTTTCGCTCGTCTTGTCGCTGGCGGCGATCTTGACCTTGACATTCAAGGTCAGGGTGCGAACCGTGCCGGTGTAGCCGTTGCCCGAAGCGGTGAAGTTACCAATGGTGCTCATGATGAAGTCCTTTCGAGGTTGATCCAGGTCCGCGCCGATCGCGGCCTTGGCGTGATCCGGACGGCGCGGGGCCGGGCGCGCCGCACCCCAGGCGAAGCAGGGGCCGCAGCGCAGCGAAGGACCGGAAGGCACGAGAAATTTGCCTCGCGAGGAATCTGCGCAGCAGAGGGGAAATTTGTCGGGCCGCACGGTTGCGGCGAGGAAGCCCGAGGCGAAACGAAACGAAGAGCAGCGCCGCCGTGCCCGCGCCAGGATTCACGGCAAATACAAGGCCGTGGGCGTGGACCTGTTCTCGCAAAGGACGCATGAGCCTGGTACCCGCTCGAAGCAACAGCATTCCGGCATGGACCCGCCCGCACCCGAACGCCAAAGTAGCCGCCTCGCGAAGACCAGAAAGAACGCACCGCCGCATCGCAGCGGCATGGAAGTCGGCATCGGCGAAATGGAAGGGCATGGCGGACGGCCTGTCGAAGAAGGCCTCCGTCGTTCACGGTGGCCTGCCGCCAGCGTCGAGGACGACGCTGCATTCCGGAACCCAGCGCAGCCAAGCCTGTCGTGAACCCGCTCCGCCCATCGGCGGGGCGCACTCCCGGAAGGTCTCAGCGGCGCAGCCGCTGGATGTCAAAACGCGCGCGGCACACCTGCCGCGCGCGGCGCGCCGCTTAAAAAACCCCCGCCCCCAGGCCCGGGCGGCAGTTAACGCAGTAGCGGGGGGGGC
>NZ_JBGLYN010000020.1:0-85355 GCF_047304045.1 Variovorax sp. Varisp85 | reverse complement strand
CCCCCCCCACCCCCCCCCCCCCCCCCCCTGCCGCGGCCCCCCCCCGGGGGGGGGGGCCCGGGGGCGCCCCCCCCCGCGCGCGCTGTGCTGGATCCTGATGCCCGAGACCTTGCGCGGCCTCTGGAAACAGCGCCTGCGCTGGGCCGTCGGCGGCATCCAGACCATGCTGCGCTACACCTCGCGCATCCTGCGGCCGCGCCACTGGCGGATGTGGCCGATCTACCTGGAGTACATGACCAGCGTGGTGTGGGCCTATTGCATGGCAGCGGTGCTGGTGATCGGCCTCGTGCGGCCGCTGCTGCCGGCGAACTCGTCCTGGCATTCGGCGCTGCTGCCGCACTGGCAAGGCACGCTGCTGGCCATGACCTGCATCCTGCAGATGCTGCTGAGCCTGTGGATCGACCGCCGCTACGACCGCGACCTGATGCGCTATTTCGCCGGAACGATCTGGTACCCGATCGCCTTCTGGATCATCACGATGGCGACCACCGTCATCGCCCTTCCCAATGCTCTGATACGCCGCCGCGGCAAGCGCGCGGTGTGGACGAGCCCCGACCGAGGAGTTTCCGATGCGCCCTGAGACCCATGCCCAAAGCCGCCTGCACGAGACGCACGACGACAAGCCGCCGCCGAGCCGCCAGCGCTCCTGGGGACAGCCCGCGGTGGACGAGCCGATCATCGACGCTGCACGAATCCCGCTGCGCGCCTTCGGCACGGGCCGCTCGCCACTGCGCACGCTGGCCATGTATCTGTGGCTGCGCGTGCTGCGCCCGGCGGTCACCCTCGGCGTCTGGCTCTGCGCGATCTGGTACGCATGGCCCTATGTGCTCGGCGCGCGCTCGCAGCCCGAGGTGATGCAGCTGCTCGGTTTCTATGCCATCGCGATCGGCGTGATCCTGGTCTCGATGCTGGTGATGGCGCCGCTGCGCCGCCGCCAGCAGACGCGCGAGACGCCGCCGGACCAGGAACAGTCGTCGCTGTTCGCGCTGGCCTCCTACATCGAGGTGCCGCCGGCGCGGCTGTCGGCCTGGCAGCGCGCGCGGCAGCTGCTGGTGCACCACGACAACAACGGCCACCTGCGCGACGCCACGGACACCGCGCCGGGAGCGCTGGAGCCCGAGCCGCTGCAGCGCGCGGCCGCGGGGCACTGACGCCGGACGGGGCACGGCGGCATACGGCCGCATCCGTGCAGGGGTTTCGCGGCGGTGCTTCAATCACCGCCACACTCCACTCTCCATCAAGGACTCTTTCATGGATCTCCAGCTCCAGGACCAGCACGCTCTCGTCACCGGCGGCAGCAAGGGCATCGGCCTGGCGTGCGCGCTGGGCTTCCTGCGCGAAGGCGCACGCGTGAGCCTCGTGTCGCGCGATCTCGCCAATCTGGAACAGGGCCGCAGGATGCTGGTGGATGCCTTCGCGCAGGCCGAAGGCCGGATCTCGGTGCATGCGGCCGACCTCAAGGACCCGGCCGGCGCCGTGGCCGCGCTCGACGCGGCCGAGCAGGTGTTCGGTGCGGTCGACGTGCTCGTCAACTCGGCCGGCGCCGCGCGCCGCACCCCGCCCGACGAACTGACGGCCGCGTCGTGGCACGACGCGATGGACGCGAAATACTTCACCTACATCCACATGATCGACCCTGTGGTGAAGCGCATGGGCCAGCGCGGCCGCGGCGCCATCGTCAACGTGATCGGCCAGGGCGGCAAGGTCGCGAGCCCGGTGCACATGGCCGGCGGCGCGGCCAATGCAGCGCTGATGCTGGTGAGTGCCGGCATGGCCGCGGCCTATGCCGCCAAGGGCGTGCGCGTGAACGCGGTGAACCCGGGGCTCACGCTGACCGAACGGCTGCAGGAAGGCATGAAGGCCGACGCGAAGCTGCAGGGCATCGGCACCGACGAGGCGCTTGCGCGCGCCAAGGCACGCCTGCCGCTGGGGCGCATCGCGACGCCCGAGGAAATCGCCAGCACGGTGGTCTTCCTCGCGTCACCGAAGGCGAGCTACGTGACGGGCGCCATCGTGGCGATGGACGGCGCGGTGACGCCGATGATCTGAAGGCGCGGTTTCAAGCGCCGCCGCCCTCACCCCAACCCTCTCCAGGAGGGAGAGGGAGCCGATCCGGAGCAGCCTCCTTACTCAGGCAACAGCCTGCAACGCCTCGAACTTCAGCGCCAGGAAATCGACGAACGCCCGCACGCGCGCGGGCACGAAGCGCCCGCTCGGCAGCAGCGCATGCAGCGGGTAGGGCTCCGTCTCCCAGTCGGGCAGCAGGCGCACGAGGCGGCCTTCGCGGATGTCGTTGCGCACGTCGAGCGCGGACTTGAGCGACACGCCGTAGCCCGCCACCGTCCATTCGCGCGCGAGCGAGGCGTCGTCCACGCTGCGGTTGCCGTTCACGCGCACTTCGGTCCACTGGCCGTTCTGCGCGAAGCGCCAGACGCGGTGGCGGCGCCCCGAGCGGTTGAAGATCAGGCAGTTGTGGTGCACCAGGTCTTGCGGCACCTTCGGCGCGGGATGGCGGCGCAGGTAGCCCGGTGACGCCGTGAGCACCGGGTTGGTCAGCGCGAAGGGCCGCGCCACCAGGCGCGAATCGGCCAGCGCACCGTAGCGCAACGCCACATCGACCTCGTCGCGCATCACGTCCAGCGGACGGTCGCCGACCGACAGCGAGAGCTGCACGCCGGGATGCAGCGCCAGGAATTCGTCGAACCACGGCAGCAGCGTGCTGCGCGTGAGGTCCGAGGGCGAAGCCACCCGCAAGGTGCCGACCAGATCGCCGCGGTCGGCCGTGACGAGCGACTCGCCCTCGTCCAGCAGCTCGAAGGCGCGCACCGCGTAGTCGAGCAGCGTCTGGCCCTGCGGCGTGAGGCGCATGGCGCGCGTGGAGCGCTCGAACAGGCGCGCGCCGAGCTGTGCCTCCAGCCGCTTGAGCGTGGCGCTGGCGGCCGCGGGCGTGATGCCCAGCGCATGCGCCGCCGCCGTGAGCGTGCCGCCGCGCGCTGTCTGCACCAGTACCTGCAGGTCGGAGAGATTTTCAATCTTCATTTGAAAGTGTTGCTGATTCAAGCCGCCTTATCAAACCTTCCTTGCAATCCTACAGTTCAGGCATCGTCACTGAAAGGTTCCTCCCCATGAAAGCCGTCGGCTACTACCAGCCCCTTCCCATCGACAACCCCGAATCGCTGCAGGACATCGAGTTGCCCGCCCCCGTGGCCGGCCCGCGGGACCTGCTGGTGCGCGTGAAGGCGGTGTCGGTCAACCCCGTGGACACCAAGGTCCGCAAGAACGCCGCACCCGAGGCCGGCCAGGCCAAGGTGCTGGGCTGGGATGCCGTGGGCACGGTCGAGGCCATCGGCAGCGGCGTGAAGAACTTCAAGGTGGGCGACCGCGTCTACTACGCGGGCTCGATCGTCCGCCCGGGTGCCAACGCCGAACTGCATGCGGTGGACGAGCGCATCGCGGCGATCGCGCCGAAGACCCTCGACGACTCGCAGGCCGCCGCGCTGCCGCTGACCACCATCACCGCGTATGAACTGCTGTTCGACCGCCTGCGGGTGCCCAAGGGCGGCGGCGGAGGCCAGACGCTGCTGATCACCGGCGGCGCGGGCGGCGTGGGCTCGATCCTGATCCAGCTCGCGCGCCAGCTCACGAAGCTGCGCGTCGTCGCCACCGCCTCGCGCGCCGAAACGCGCGAATGGTGCCTGGCGCTCGGCGCGCACACCGTCATCGACCACTCGAAGCCGCTCGCGGCCGAGCTCAAGGCGGCCGGCATCGGCGAAGTCGACATGGTCGCCAGCCTCACGCAGACCGAGCAGCACTACGCGCAGATCATCGAGAGCCTCAAGCCCCAGGGCCAGATCGCGGTGATCGACGACATGAAGATGCTCGATGCGATGCCGCTGAAGACCAAGTGCATCTCGCTGCACTGGGAAATGATGTTCGCGCGCTCGCGCTTCGAGACGCCGGACGTCGCCGAGCAAGGCGCGCTGCTGGCGGAGGTTGCGGCGCTGGTCGACGCGGGCCGCGTCCGCACCACCGCCAATGCGAGCTTCGGCACCATCAATGCGGCGAACCTGAAGAAGGCGCATGCGCTCATCGAGAGCGGCAAGGCGCAAGGGAAAGTCGTGCTGGCCGGGTTCTGAGCTACGTGGACTGCCACGGCAGCCCGCGCATGCGCTCGCGCTTTTCTTCCTCGTCGAAGTGCGCGAGCGAAGGCTTGATGAGGTCGCTGCGCGCCACGATGCCGGCCAGCGCGAGCGATTGCGCGTCCTTCACCACCGGCAGCCGTTCGAGCCGGTGGCGCGCGAGCCGGGTCGCGACGGCGCGGCAGTTCTCGCCAGGCAGCGCGAAGTACAGCGGCGCGTCGGCGCAGGCATCGCCCACGGTCGCGATCGGGTCGCACGTACCGCGCGCGGCCAGCATCGCGCGGTCGGCCACGCCGATCACCGCGCCGTTGCGCAGCACGGGGAACGCACGGTGCGCCTGCCCTTCGCCGAAGTAGCTGAACAGAGCCTGCGCCACCGGCATGGCCGCGTCGATGCTGCGCACCTCGCGCGTCATCACCTCCTCGACCGAATGCCGCTCCAGCGGATCGATGCCGTACTCGCGGTAAATGTGATAGCCGCGGCGCGCGATTTTCTCGGTGAGGATCGAGCGGCGCATCGTGAGCACCGTGAAGCCGTAGGCCACGGCAGAGGTGGTCAGCAGCGGCAGCAGCGCATTGCTGTCGTGCGTGAGCCCGAAGGCGAAGATGGTGGCGGTGAGCGGCGCACGCATCACGCCGCCCAGCGTGGCCGCCATGCAGACCAGCGGCCACAGCATCGGGTCGTTGCCCGGCAGGATGTGCGAGAGCACCACGCCCAGGCCGGCGCCCATCATCAGCAGCGGCGCCAGCACGCCACCCGAGGTGCCCGAGCCCAGCGAGATGACCCAGATGACGGCCTTCACCGCCAGCAGCGCGATCACCACGCCGAGCGCGAGGTGGTTGTGCAGCAGGTCCCCGATCACGTCGTAGCCCACGCCCAGCGCACGCGGCTGCAGCCAGCCGCCGATGCCGACCGCGAGGCCGCCGATGGCGGGCCACCACATCCAGTGCAGCGGCAGCTTGCCGAACCAGTCTTCCACCTTGTAAAGCGAGATCGACAACGATGCCGACAGCGCGCCGCACAGCACGCCGGCGATCACGCACGACAGCATGGCGAGCGGGCCGGGCACGGCCGTCTGCAGCGGGAACAGCGGGCCGGCGTCCATCAGCAACGGCCGCGCGAAGCCCGCCACCGCGCAGGCCACGGCCACCGGCAGCAGGCTGCGCGGGCGCAGCTCGAACAGCAGCAGTTCGACGGCCAGCAGCACCGCCGCCACGGGCGTGCCGAACACGGCCGTCATGCCGGCCGTGGCGCCCGCCACCAGCAGCGCCTTGCGCTCGGCCGCCGTGAGATGAAAGTGCTGCGCGATCAGCGAGCCGATGGCGCCCCCGGTCATGATGATCGGCCCTTCGGCGCCGAACGGGCCGCCGCTGCCGATCACGATGCCCGAGGACAGCGGCTTGAGCAGCGCGACCTTCGGCGACATCTTGCTCTTGCCAAACAGGATCGCCTCGATGGCCTCGGGAATGCCGTGGCCGCGGATCTTGTCGGAACCGTAGCGCGCGACCAGGCCGACGATCAGACCGCCTATCACCGGCACCACGATGACCCAGGCGCCCAGCGTGTGCGTGGCCGGCGAACGGTCGGCCAGCGAGAAAGTCTGGAAGAAGAACAGGTTGGTGAAGAAGCGGATCAGGTCGAGCAGCACGCGCGCGGCCACGGTGCTGACGGCGCCGATGACGGCCGCCATGACGGTGATGCGCATGAGGCGCGTGTTGAGCGCGAAGTCGCCGCGCGGCGGATGGGAGTTGGCTTTGGAGCTCATGGAATTTCCGGAAGATCGATTTGCGGCACGTCGAACACGCCCTTGAGCGAGCGCAGTTCCGCGCGGTGGAGCTCGGCCAGCCGCAGCAGCAGCTTCTCGCCCTCGGCGAGCAGGTGCACCTCGACCTGCCGGCGGTCCGTTTCGCTGGGCCGGCGCTGCACCAGTCCGAGCGCTTCGCAGCGCGTGACGAGCGCAACCGCGCCGTGCGGCTGCAGCTGCAAGCGTTCGGCGATCTCGCCCACCGAGGCCCAGTCGCGGCCGGGCACGCCCTTGATGTGCAGCAGCACCAGGTATTGCTGCGGCGTGAGGCCCTCGGCCTGCGCGGCGCGCTCGGAGAAGCGCTCGAAGCGGCGCATCTGGTAGCGGAACTGGGAAAGCGCCTCGAAGTCTTTCTTGGCGAGCTTGCGGGGGGTGGAAGCCATGACGAGGGGAGATGCCGGAATGGCCGAAATATATCACGTCGTGACATATATACCGTGCGACACAATGGGTGCATGACCGCCGACCCCATCGAGTTCGACACTCCGCGCCTGCGCTTGCGCCAGTGGCGCGAGAGCGATCTGGCGCCCTTCTTCGCGCTGGCTTGCGACCCGCAGGTGATGGAGTTCCTGCTGCCGCTGCCCACGCGCGCCGACAGCGATGCGCTGGCCGATCGCATCCGCGCGCGCTTCGCGGAAAACGGCTGGGGCTTGTGGGCGGTGGAGCACAAGGCGTCCGGCGGGTTCATGGGCTTCACCGGCCTGAACTCACCGGCGGTCACGCTTGCGTTCTCGCCGTGCGTCGAGATCGGCTGGCGATTCGGGCGCGGCTGGTGGGGCCAGGGTTTCGCGAGCGAGGCCGCACGCGCTGCGCTGCAGGTCGGCTTCGAGCGGATCGGGCTGGACGAGATCGTCGCCTTCACCGCCTGGAACAACACCCGCTCGAGCGCGGTGATGGAGCGCATCGGCATGAAGGAAGACGTGGCCGGCGCCTTCGACCATCCGCTGGTGCCCGAAGGACACGCACTGCGCCGGCACAGGCTCTACCGCATCGCCCGACCGCAGCGCTGAAGAAAGCTACTTCGCCCTCGACACCCGCCACACGGCGTTGCCGACATCGTCGGCCACCAGCAGTGCCCCGCCCTTGTCGAGCGCCACGCCCACCGGCCGGCCCTGCGCCTTTTCGTCGGCGGTCAGGAAGCCGGTCAGCACATCGACCGGCGGCCCGCTGGGCTTGCCTCCGATGAAGGGCACGAACACCACCTTGTAGCCCGACTTGGGCTTGCGGTTCCACGAGCCATGCTCGCCGATGAAGACGCCGTTGGCGAACTGGTCGGGCATGCCGCCCGGCCGCGAGAAGGCCATGCCGAGCGGCGCGACGTGCGCGCCCAGCGCGTAGTCGGGCGCGATGGCCTTGGCCGTCATCTCGGGGTTCTGCGGCGTGACGCGGGCGTCGACGATGCCGCCGTAGTAGCTCCAGGGCCAGCCGTAGAAGGCGCCGTCCTTCACCGAGGTGAGGTAGTCGGGCACGAGGTCGCTGCCGATCTCGTCGCGCTCGTTCACCACGGTCCACAGCGCCTTCGTGTCCGGGTCCCAGCCCATGCCGTTGGGGTTGCGCAGGCCGCTCGCGAACAGGCGCTTCTCGCCGCTCTTCGTGTCGACTTCCCAGATGGCGGCACGGCCCTCTTCAGCCGCGAGGCCGTTCTCGCCGATGTTGCTGTTGGAGCCGACCGTCACATAGAGCTTGCTGCCGTCGGCATTGGCGATGACGTTCTTGGTCCAGTGGTGGTTGATGCCGGCGGGCAGCTGCGTCACCAGCGTCGGGTTGGCGCGGATGGAGGTCTGGCCCTCGGTATACGGCACCTTCACCAACGCGTCGGCATTGGCGATGAAGAGTTCGTTGCCGACCAGCGCCATGCCGTACGGCGACATCAGGTTGGTCATGAACACCTGCTTCACCTCGGCGAGGCCGTCGCCGTCGGCGTCGCGCAGCAGGGTGATGCGGTTGGCGCTGGGCACGCCCGCGCCGGCGCGGGCCATGAGCTTGCCCATGACCCAGTTGCGCACCTTCGCGACCACGCCGCTACCGCCGTCGCTGCTGCCGCCCGGCTTGGGCGGCTTGTTGCTCTCGGCCACGAGGATGTCGCCGTTGGGCAGGGTATAGACCCAGCGCGGATGGTCGAGGCCGCGTGCCAGCGCCGTCACCTGCAGGCCTTCGGCGGGGATGGGCGAGGCGGTGTCGGTCCAGCCGACGGCGGTCGCGACGTTGACGGTGGGAATCAGGGTCTTGTTCGGCTGGGCCAGTTGCGGGCGAGGGCCGGTCGTGAGCTCCGGGGCCAGCTTGGCGGTCTCGCCGCAGCCGGCGACGAGCAGCAGCGCGGCGGCCAGGGCCAGTGCGGATGCTTGCTGCGGTGCTGTCATGCGTATTCCTTGCGCGGCCGGGTGCCGCATGCACCGGATGATCCCCAGCCGGGCAGCCCCGGGGTTGTCGGCCACGGGCGCTTTCTGGCGTGGGCGCACCTCATTTGCGCATCGCCGCTACCATCGCCGGATGACCGACGACCTGTTCCGAGCCGACGCCTACCTGCGCACCTGCGACGCCCGCGTCCTGCGTATCGACGAAACCGGCATCGTGCTGGACCGCACGGTGTTCTATCCGCTGGGCGGCGGACAGGCCGGCGACACCGGCGTGCTGGCGCTGGCCGACGGGCGCGAACTGGTCATTGCCGACACCCGCAAGGCCAGGAACGAAGAAGGCCAGCCGACGAATGAATTCGTGCACGTGCCCGCCCCGGAACAAGCCGACCTGCTGGCCGCGCTGAAGCCCGGCGACACCGTGACCGCCCGCCTCGACTGGGAGCGCCGCCATCGCCTGATGCGCTTCCACACCGCCTCCCACCTGCTGTGCCACCTCGTGCCGGTGCCGGTGAACGGCTGCTCCATCACGCCCGAATACGCGCGCATCGACTTCCACATGACCGATCCGCTGGACAAGGAAGCGCTGACCGCCGGGCTCGCGAAACTGGTCGAAGCGGCCCATCCGCTGACCGTGGGCGCCATCACCGACGAGGAACTCGACGCCAACCCCGCGCTGGTCAAGAGCATGAGCGTGCAGCCGCCGCGCGGCACGGGCACGGTGCGCACCATCCGCATCGGCGGCGACGGCGATGCCCAGATCGACTTCCAGCCCTGTGGCGGCACGCATGTTGCAAACACTTCCGAGATCGGGGCGGTGATGGTCACCAAGATCGAGAAGAAGAGCGCCAACAGCCGCCGCGTGGTGCTGGGCTGGGCCCCTGCGGCGGCCTGAAACGGCCCGGAACTTCGCCTCCATTGAATGCTCCGACTGACGGCATGATCTTTTCGCGCATCCATTTCGCTACGCTTCTGATAGCAATCACCGCAGCCAGCATGCCGGCTGCGGCGCAATTGGCTTCCAAGCCAGGCGCCGTGGTGACCACCCCCCACGTGCGCGCCGAACTGATCGCCCACGCCCCCGACGGCGTGGCGCCCGGCGCCCCGGTCTGGGTCGGCCTGCAGATCACGCACCAGCCCGAGTGGCACACCTACTGGAAGAACGCCGGCGATTCGGGCCTTCCCACCGAGATGGCGTGGACGCTGCCGGCCGGCGTGTCCACCGGCGAGATCGCCTGGCCGGTGCCGACGAAGATCCCGGTCGGCAACCTCGCCAACTACGGCTACGAAAACACCGTGCTGCTGCCGGTGCCGCTGGAGGTGTCGACGCTCTACAAGCCGCCGGTGGCGCTGGGCGGCGGCACGCCGGCCATGGACATCCGGCTCAAGGCTTCCTGGCTGGTCTGCCGCAAGGAATGCATCCCCGAAGAAGGCACGTTCACGCTGCCCCTGCCGCTGCAGGGCTCGACCGCGCTGCACAAGGCCGAGTTCGACGCCGCACTGGCGGCCCAGCCGCAGCCGCTGGCCAAGGCCGGCACCATCGAGGTCGATGGCCACAACCTGAAAGTGCGCCTCGAAGGCCTGCCCGCCGCCGTGCAGGGCAAGACGCTGGGCTTCTTCCCCGAGACCCCCGAGGTGATCCGCACCGCGGCCGTCTCCGGCAAGGACTGGACCCAATCCTGGCAGGGCGGCACCTGGACGGCGACGCTGCCGCTGGCCGATCAGCGCAGCGCGAGCCCCACGGTGATGCCGGTGGTGGTGGCGCTGGCCGAGTCCGACCGGCAGGCCGGCCAGCCGGTGGCCTGGCGCGCCGAAGCGCCGGTCACGGGCGCCTGGCCGGCAGGCGCTGCGCCGCGCGCCGAGGTGTCGCCGGCGCTGCAGGCAGCGCTCACCGCCAATGCGGCCAAGGCAACAGCCCCGGCCGGCGATGCTCCGGCGCCCTCCTCGACCACCTTCATGGCCGCGCTGCTGGGCGCGCTGATCGGCGGCCTGCTGCTCAACCTCATGCCCTGCGTGTTCCCGATCCTCGCGATCAAGGTACTGGGCTTCGCGCGGCAGGCGGGCAACGCCAGCGCGCACCGCAAGGCCGGGCTGGCCTACACGGGCGGCGTGATGCTGTCCTTCCTCGCGCTGGGCGGCGGCATGCTCGCGCTGCGCGCGGCCGGCGCCGGGCTGGGCTGGGGCTTCCAGCTGCAGTCGCCGGGCGTGGTCGCTGCGCTGGCGGCGCTGTTCACACTGATCGGGCTCAACCTCGTGGGCGTGTTCGAGTTCGGCCGCGCCGCGCCCTCGTCGGTGTGCAGCGCGCAGGCCAAGCACCCGCTGGCCAACGACTTTCTCTCGGGCGTGCTCGCCGTGGTCATCGCCTCGCCCTGCACCGCGCCGTTCATGGGCGTGTCGCTGGGTTTCGCCATCGGCCTGCCGGCCGGCCAGGCGCTGCTGCTGTTCGCGGCGCTGGGCTTCGGGCTGGCGCTGCCGTACCTCGTGGCCGGCTTCGTGCCCGCCGTGGCGTACCTGCTGCCGAAGCCCGGCCCGTGGATGAGCACGCTGCGCCGCTTGCTCGCCTTTCCGATGTTCGCCACCGTGGCGTGGCTGGTGTGGGTGCTGGGCCAGCAAAGCGGCATCGACGGCGCCGGCACGCTGCTCGCGCTGCTGGTGTGCCTGGCCGCCATCGTCTGGGCGCTCACGCTGCGCGGGCGCACGCGGGTCGTGATCGCCACCGTGCTGATCGGCTTCACGGCCGTGCTGACCGCCACCATCGGCCGCAATGTGCTGCAGGTGGTGGAGCCGGCCCGGCTGGCGGCGGCATCCGGCACTGCCGGCCAGCGCTGGCAGCCCTGGTCCGCCGAGCGGGTGTCCGAGCTGTCGGGCGCCGGCCAGCCGGTGTTCATCGACTTCACCGCTGCGTGGTGCGTGACCTGCCAGTACAACAAGAAGAGCACGCTCTCCGATGCCGCGGTGCTGGCCGACTTCGACGCGAAGAAGGTCGCCATGCTGCGCGCCGACTGGACCCGGCGCGACCCCGCCATCACCGCCGCGCTCACCGCGCTGGGCCGCAGCGGCGTGCCGGTGTACGTGCTGCAGGCGCCGGGCAAGCCGCCCGTCGTGCTGACCGAGATATTGGGAAAGGACGAAGTCCGCGCCGCCCTCGCCGCGCTTTGACCACCAGCGTGACATGGGTTGTCACATGCACTTGAAGAAACCGTTCTAAGCTGCAGTTGTTGTTTGGAATTTGTTCTGGAGTTCAAGCTGGCCATGTCTCTTTCGCCAACCACAGACTCGCGCTCCCGCCGTGCCGCGCGCCATGCCCGCGCCGCACTGAGCCGGGCCTCCCGCCGTGCGGTCGTTGCCGCCGCCGTGGCGCTCGGCGCCACCTTCCTGATGGGTACCAATGCCGCCGCCGCGCCCGCGGTGGGTCAGCAGGCGCCCGATTTCATCGCCGTCGACACCAGCGGCGCCAAGCACAAGCTGTCCGATTTCGCGGGCAAGTTCGTGGTGCTCGAATGGACCAACCCCGGCTGCCCCTTCGTGCGCAAGCATTACGGCAGCGGCAACATGCCCGCCACCCAGAAGGCCGCGACCGACAAGGGCGTGGTGTGGTTGGCCATCAATTCCACCGAGCGCGCCGCCACCGACTACCTCAAGCCCGAGGCGCTCGACGCCTGGATGAAGTCGCAGAAGGCCGCGCCCACCGCCGTGCTGATGGACGAGGACGGCGTCATCGGCCAGGTCTACGGCGCGCGCACCACGCCGCACATCTTCATCATCGACCCCAAGGGCACGCTGGTGTACGCGGGCGGCATCGACAGCATCGCCTCGGCGCGGGCGGACGACATCAAGACCGCGACCAACTACGTGAACCAGGCACTGGGCGAGGCCTTCGGCGGCAAGCCGATCTCGGCCGCCAGCACGCGGCCCTACGGCTGCTCGATCAAGTACAAGACCTGAGCCCGACCCGGATGACGCAAGTCCCGGGCACCGCCGGATACGGAGCCAACGCCGCGGCGCTGGCCACCCAGTACGAAAGCCTGCACTTCGCCGACGTACACCGCGAGGTGCTGCATCTCTTTCCCCCGCCGCCGGCCCGCGTGCTCGACATCGGCGCCGGCGCCGGGCGCGACGCGGCGGCGCTGGCCGCGCTGGGCCACCGGGTCGTGGCCGTGGAACCGACCGCCGAACTCCGCGCCGAAGGCCTGCGCCGCCACGCCGCGCTGCCCATCGAGTGGGTCGACGACCACCTGCCCGGCCTGCATCGCACCCGGGCGCTCGGCGAGCGATACGACCTGATCCTGCTGACCGCCGTCTGGATGCACCTCGACGACGCGGAACGCCGCGCCGCGATGGCGGCCCTTGCCGGACTGGTGGCCGACGGCGGGCAGATTGCAATGTCGCTGCGCCATGGCCCCGTGCCCGCGGGCCGGCGGATGTTCGAGGTGTCGGCTCAGGAGACCTGCGAGCTTGCCGAAGCGCACGGTCTGCGGCGCCGGTTTCTAGGCCAGCGCGAGGACATGCTCGGCCGCGCAGATGTGACATGGAGCGTCCTCGTCCTCGGGGCCCGGGCCTCGCGCGTGACGCTGCCAGTGACAGCTACCTGACTCGCACAGTCAGCCAGCGGTCGGGAAGCCCACCTACCCTCGGGCGAGCACATCGCCAATATCGCCCAAGGGGACAACCAGATGAATCCTGCGCCCACCGCCGCGCAACCGGGCACGGCCGCCCACGCCTCCTCCGCCTCTTCCTCCAAGTTCGCCACTGTCCTGCGCGTGACCGGCGGCAACTTCATGGAGATGTTCGACTTCTTCCTGTTCGGCTTCTACGCCACGCAGATCTCGAAGGCGTTCTTCCCCGCGGGCAACGAGTTCGCCTCGCTGATGCTCACGTTCATGACCTTCGGCGCGGGCTTCCTGATGCGGCCGCTGGGCGCGATCTTTCTCGGTGCGTACGTCGACCGCGTCGGCCGCCGCCAGGGCCTGATCGTCACGCTCGCGCTGATGGCCGTCGGCACGCTGCTGATCGCCTGCGTACCTTCCTACGCCACCATCGGCCTCGTCGCGCCGCTGCTGGTGCTGGTCGGCCGGCTGCTGCAGGGCTTCTCGGCCGGCGTGGAGTTGGGCGGCGTGTCGGTGTACCTGTCGGAAATGGCCACGCCGGGCCGCAAGGGCTTCTACGTGAGCTGGCAGTCGGCCAGCCAACAGGTGGCCATCGTCGTGGCGGCTGCGCTCGGCTACTGGCTCAACGTGACCTTCACGCCGCAGGAGATCGGCGACTTCTACTGGCGCATTCCGTTCTTCGTGGGCTGCCTGATCGTGCCGGCGCTGTTCATCATCCGCCGCTCGCTGCAGGAGACCGAGGAGTTCATGGCGCGCAAGCACCGGCCCGACGCGCGCGAGATCTTCCAGTCGATGATCGCCAACTGGGGCCTCGTGCTCGCCGGGATGATGCTGGTGTCGATGACCACCGTGTCGTTCTACCTGATCACCGTCTACACGCCCACCTTCGGCAAGGCCGTGCTGCACCTGAGCACGACCGACGCGCTGATCGTCACGCTGTGCGTGGCCATTTCCAACTTCATCTGGCTGCCGATCATGGGCTCGCTGTCGGACCGCGTGGGCCGCAAGCCGCTGCTGATCCTGTTCACGGTGCTGACCATCCTGACCGCGTACCCGTCGCTCAAGTGGCTGGTCGGCGCGCCGAGTTTTGTACGCATGCTCGAGGTCGAGCTGTGGCTGTCGTTCCTCTACGCGAGCTACAACGGCGCGATGGTCGTGGCGCTCACCGAGGTGATGCCGGTGAACGTGCGCACCGCCGGCTTCTCGCTCGCGTACAGCCTGGCGACGGCGCTGTTCGGCGGCTTCACGCCGGCGATCGCGACAGGGCTGATCGAGATGACCGGCGACAAGGGCGCGCCGGGGCTGTGGATGACGGCCGCCGCGGTGTGCGGGCTGATTGCGACGCTGCTGCTGTACCGGCGCAACGTGGACCCGGCCGATGCGCGGCGCGTGCCGGTGGTCTGAGCGCATCGATAGGCGATAGGCCGGGCTGCGGGGAGCCGGGACACACCCCTGCGACAATCGCGGAATGCCTTTCGCCCCCCTGCAAAACGACACCTTCCTGCGAGCCTGCTGGCGCCAGGCCACCGACCACACACCCGTCTGGCTCATGCGCCAGGCCGGCCGCTACCTGCCGGAGTACGTCGCCACGCGCGCCAAGGCGGGCAGCTTCATGGGGCTGGCGACCAACACCGACTACGCCACCGAGGTCACGCTGCAGCCGCTGGCGCGCTACCCGCTGGACGCGGCCATCCTGTTCTCCGACATCCTGACGGTGCCCGACGCGATGGGCCTGGGCCTGTCGTTCGAGGCCGGCGAGGGCCCGCGCTTCGCGCACCCGGTGCGCGACGAGGCGGCCGTCGCCGCGCTCGAAGTGCCCGACATGGACAAGCTGCGCTACGTGTTCGATGCCGTGGCCTCGATCCGCAAGGCGCTGGACGGCCGCGTGCCGCTGATCGGCTTCTCGGGCAGCCCGTGGACGCTGGCCTGCTACATGGTGGAAGGCGCGGGTTCCAGCGACTACCGCCTCGTGAAGAGCATGCTCTACGGACGCCCCGACCTCATGCACCGCCTGCTGGCCGTGAATGCCGACTCGGTGGCCGCCTACCTCAACGCCCAGATCGACGCCGGCGCGCAGGCCGTGATGGTGTTCGACAGCTGGGGCGGCGTGCTGGCCGACGGCGCGTTCCAGGAATTCAGCCTCGCCTACACAGCCCGCGTGCTGGCCGGCCTCAAACGCACCGGCGCCGACGGCCAGCCCGTGCCGCGCATCGTGTTCACCAAGGGCGGTGGCCTGTGGCTCGACGCCATGCGCGAGCTCGACTGCGAAGTGCTCGGCGTCGACTGGACCGTGAACCTCGCCACCGCGCGCAGGCAGATCGCTGAAGGCACCGACGGCAAGGCCAAGGCGCTGCAGGGCAACATCGACCCCAACGTGCTGTTCGCGCCGCCCGCGCAGATCGAGGCCGAGGTGGCGAAGGTGCTGAACGCCTTCGGCAAGCCCCATGCCGACCGCAACGCCAAGGGCCCGACCCACATCTTCAACCTGGGCCATGGCATCAGCCAGTTCACGCCTCCGGAGCATGTGGCGGCGCTGGTGCAGGCGGTGCACGCCCAGTCGCGCGCGCTGCGCAGTTGAAGTCGTCACCCGAGGCGGGCCGGCGATGGCGCCAGGCCTGCCCGAAAGTGGGTTCGCAGCCGTTTGTCAAGCACAAAAACGGTCTATCAGCGCTGACTTATGCACAAAACAGGTGTTGCACCGCGCAAGATTATCTGAGTGGCCTCTTTCTTTGCTCCTAAAGAAATAGCGAATCTAAGTTGTTGATTTATATAGGATTTGAACTTTGCTTTTTTTCCGGGCATTCCAGCCAGAGCCTTGATTTTCAAGGCCTCGCAGCGAGTCGAGCCCGCTTGTCAACAAAGTTATCCACAGAAACTCTGGATGGGCCTCAAAGCCCAGACAAATCAACGACTTAAGCGCTTTTGCTCAAAGTCGCATTAACAAACCTTTCCAAGAAGGACCGCTCATCTCCACAGCCGGCTCACCCCTCGGCGGGGCTCACCAGACGACGGACGGCGCTTCGCCGGCCCTGCCGTGGCGGCTCGACATCGCGGTGCAGACGCCCGCGCATGCCGCGCTCGGCGACCTGCTGAGCTACGCCGGCACCGAGCCGCTGGTGCCGGGCACGCTGGTGCGGGTGCCGCTGGGCAAGCGCGAGGTGCTGGGCGTGGTCTGGAACGAGCCGGTTTCGCTGGTGGGCGCCGAGCCCGACATGGCGCTGAAGCCCGTGGGCGCGGCGCTCGACGCACTGGCCCCGCTGGGCGAGGCCTGGCGCGACCTGGTGGCCTTTGCCGCGCGCTACTACCAGCGCTCGATCGGCGAGATCGCGCTGGCCGCGCTGCCGCCGCAGCTGCGCGACCTGTCGACCGCGCAGCTGGCGCGCCGGCTCAAGCGCAGGACAGCGGCCGGGCCGGTGGCCGAGACGGCCGAATCCGCCAACCTGATCGCGCTGAGCGCGGAGCAGACCGCCGCGCTGGCGCGCATCGAGGCAGAAACGGGCACCTTCCTGCTGGTCGGCAGCACCGGCAGCGGCAAGACCGAGGTCTACCTGCGCTGCGTAGCCGACCTGCTCGCGCGCGACCCCGAGGCGCAGGCGCTGGTGATGGTGCCCGAGATCAACCTCACACCGCAGCTCGAAGCCCGCTTCAAGGCCCGCTTCGGCGACGAGGCCGTGGTGTCGCTGCACAGCGGCATGACGAATCCGCAGCGGCTCGCGAGCTGGCTGGCGGCGCACGGCGGCGCGGCGCGCATCGTGCTGGGCACGCGCATGGCGGTGTTCGCGTCGATCCCGGGGCTGAAGCTCATCGTGGTCGACGAGGAGCACGACCCGAGCTACAAGCAGCAGGAAGGCGCGCGCTATTCGGCGCGCGACCTCGCCGTGTGGCGCGGCCAGCGCGAGAAGGCCAAGGTGATCCTGGGCTCGGCCACGCCCTCGCTCGAGAGCTGGCACCAGAGCCGGCCCGCCGAGGGCGACGACCCGGGCGGGCGCTACGTGCGGCTGGCCATGCCCTCGCGCATCGGCGCCGGTGAGCTGCCCGCCGTGCGGCTCGTCGACATGAACCTGCAGCCGCCGAAAACGGTGATTTCCGCCGCGCTGCTCGACGCCATCGGCCAGCGCATCGCGCGCGGCGAGCAGAGCATGATCTTCCTGAACCGGCGCGGCTATGCGCCGGTGCTGGCCTGCGGCGACTGCGGCTGGAAGAGCGAGTGCCCGCACTGCAGCGCCTACCGCGTGTTCCACAAGATCGACCGCACGCTGCGCTGCCACCACTGCGGCTTCACCGAGCGCGTGCCGCGCGCCTGCCCGGCCTGCGGCAACCCCGACATCGCGCCTGTGGGCCGCGGCACGGAACGGCTCGAAGAACACCTGGCCGAGCTGTTCGCAGGCGTGAAGCACCCGGACGGCAGTGCGGTGCGCATCGCGCGCATCGACGCCGACAGCACAAAGAAACAGGGCGCGCTCGAATCGCAGCTCGCGGCCGTTCACGCGGGCGAGGTCGACGTGCTGGTCGGCACGCAGATGATCGCCAAGGGCCACGACTTCCGCCGCATCACGCTGGTGGCCGCGGTGAACCCCGACGGTGCGCTGTTCTCCAGCGACTTCCGCGCGCCTGAGCGGCTGTTCAGCCTGCTGATGCAGTCGGCCGGCCGCGCAGGCCGCGACGCCGCCTACCTCGCCGCGCAAGGCGCCAAGGCCGAGATGTGGATCCAGACGCACCATGCGCAGCACCCGCTGTTCATGGCGCTGCGCAGGCACGACTACGCCAGCTTCGCGCAGCAGCAGCTCGACGAGCGCCGCGCCGCCGGCATGCCGCCGTTCGCGTTCCAGGCGCTGCTGCGGGCCGACGCGCGCGAGCAGCCGGTGGCGCAGGGCTTCCTGAACACGGCCGCGGACAAGGCCGAGGCGCTGCCGGGTGCCGAGCTCGTCACGCGCTACCCGGCCGTGCCGCTGGCGATCCAGCGCGTGGCGAACGTGGAGCGTGCGCAGATGCTGATCGAAAGCCCCTCGCGGGCGGCGCTGCAGCGCCTGCTGGCCGCCTGGCAGCCGCTGTTGCACGAACTGCGGCGCACGCCCGAGGGCAAGGGCGTGATCCGCTGGCTGGTCGACGTCGACCCGCACAGCATCTGAACCTGGAACGCCAGCGACCCTGAAGCCGCGGTTTCAGTGGTGGCCGACGGGCTCCTTGCCCATGTCGACGTAGCGCAGCTCGCCATGCCTGCGCCGCACGATGCTCCCGGGCCACGCGAACACCACGAGGCTCAGCGCGGCGAGCGCTATCGCGGTGGCGGTGCCGAACCTGTCGGCATGCCAGAACCAGCCGACCACGAAGAGCCAGGCCAACCACAGCAGGATGCGAGAAAGAATTGCCATCGCGCGCTCCATTCACATCTTTGACTTGCAAACACTGTAGCAGCTCATCTGCAAACTCAAGTATTCATCTGAAGTGATAGCGATAGCTATGCCTTACGGCCTGCCTCGGCCTACCCGAAAATTTGTGAAAAAAGAGTTGACGCCATACCCCGGCGCTGGCCAAGCTGTCACAGCGCCAGCCCCCCGCGGGGACCGTGTTCCAAGCAAGCTCGCTCGTCGCAAAGGCAAGGGTCGCCGTGAAACCGTCGTCTTTCTCTGTTTGGGTCCTCTCGCTCGCTTCGAGCCTCGCCTGCATCGCGGGCGTGCCTTCGGCTTGCGCGGCCGAACTGGAGGTGCAGGGCAGCCGGCTGTTGGTGTCGGGCATGCTCGACGGCACCGCCATCAAGGAATTCACCGAGCAGCTGGCCAGCGGCACGGTGCATGTCGTGGTCTTCAAGGATTCGTTCGGCGGCACCGCCGAAGCGGCCGGCGCCTTTGCCGACGCCATCCGTGCGAGCGGCGTGCAGACCGAGGTTCGCGGCCAGTGCATGGCGGCCTGTGCCTATGCCTTCCTGGCGGGCAGGACGCACCGCTTCGGCTACGGCCCGCAGGTCAACGGCATCCTGCTGCCGGTGGCGGCGCGGCCCACGGCTGCCGAGCTCGCGGTGCGCTGGCGCGGCGACGAAACCCACAAGACGCTCGCCGACTTCACGCCGACCGCCGGGTCGGCGGCCAAGCCGGTGGAAGCGAGCGCCCCGCCGCCCAAGGACAACTGGCAGCCCGACCACGGCGTGCTCTTCACCGCCAGTCCCACGCTCTTCGGGCGTGTCTACAACACCTACTACTGCGACGGCACGCAGGGCCGCGACTTCTCGAAGTGCGAGCGCCTCGCCGATGCCGATCCGTACAAGCTCGGCGTGCTGACCCCGTAGCGCGCGCGCCGCGAGCGGAAAGCCGAAGAAGGCAGTCCCCCGTCGTCCACTGGACGACGCGGGCGATGCGGCCGCGCTCGGCGCAAAGAAAGGGAAAGTAACAAGGACTACAGGCGGCACCGGTCCGCTGTCGCCGGGCCGCTCCAGGGCTGCATGGGGGTGTCCGGGCTATAACCCCGCAAAGGCCGGCCCCGTATCATTGCCCGCTTTGCGCCAGCCGTTCCCCACGGCCTTCTTCGCGGCCTTCCCGGTTCTTTTTCTCCCATGTCTCACGGTCTCAATCTCGCGCAACAAGAAGCGGTCAACTACATGCATGGTCCCTGCCTGGTGCTTGCCGGTGCGGGCTCGGGCAAGACGCGGGTGATCACGCACAAGATCGGCCGGCTGATCCAGTCGGGCATCGAGCCGCAGCGCATCGCGGCCATCACCTTCACGAACAAGGCGGCCGCCGAGATGCGCGAGCGCGCGAAGGACTTGATCGGCAAGGACGCGCGCAAGGTCGTGGTCTGCACCTTCCACGCGCTGGGCGTGCGCATGATGCGCGAGGACGGCGCGGTGCTCGGCCTGAAGAAGGCCTTCAGCATCCTCGATTCCGACGACGTCACCAAGATCCTGAAGGACGCCGGCGGCACCACCGATGCGGCCACCGCGCGCATCTGGCAGTGGACCATCAGCAAGTGGAAGAACATGGGCCTGAACGCCGCGCAGGCCGAAGCCCAGGCTGCCGACGACAACGAGCGCATCACCGCGAAGATCATGGCGCGCTACGAAGAGCGCCTCGCGGCCTACCAGAGCGTGGACTTCGACGACCTGATCGGCATGCCGCTCAAGCTGCTCTACGAATTTCCCGAGGTGCGCGCCAAGTGGCAGGCCGCGCTCGGCCACATCCTGGTGGACGAATACCAGGACACCAACGCCACGCAGTACGAAGTGCTCAAGGCCCTGGCCGGCGAGCGCGGCCACTTCACCGCCGTGGGCGACGACGACCAGTCGATCTACGGATGGCGCGGCGCCACGCTCGACAACCTGCGCAAGCTGCCGGTCGACTACCCCACGCTCAAGGTCATCAAGCTGGAGCAGAACTACCGCTCCACCAGCGCCATCCTGCGCGCGGCCAACAACGTGATCGGCCCCAACCCCAAGCTGTTTCCGAAGACGCTGTTCTCCGAGCTCGGCGAAGGCGAGCCGGTGCGCATCGTCGATGCCGACAGCGAAGTGCACGAGGCCGAGCGCGCGGTGGCGCGCATCGTCAGCATCCGCGCGGGCGACGTCATCGCGCAGGGCAAGCAGTACAAGGAGTTCCGCGACTTCGCGATCCTGTACCGCGCCAACCACCAGGCGCGCGTGTTCGAGCAGGCGCTGCGCAAGGCGCAGATTCCGTACAAGGTGTCGGGCGGCCAGAGCTTCTTCGACCGCGCCGAGATCAAGGACCTGTGCGGCTGGTTCCGCCTCTGGGTCAACAACGACGACGACCCCGCGTTCCTGCGCGCCATCACCACGCCCAAGCGCGGCATCGGCCACACCACGCTGGCGAGCCTGGGCACCTTCGCGAGCCAGTACAAGCTGAGCCTGTTCGAGGCGCTGTTCAGCCCCTCGCTGCCGAGCGTGATGCCCAAGCGCACGCTCGAAGGCATCCACGAGTTCGGCCGCTACATCAACGACCTGGAATACCGCGCGCGCCGCACCATGGGCGCCGAAGACTCGCGCACCTTCATGCTCGACTGGCTGAAGGAGATCGACTACGAGAAGCACCTCTACGACGGCGAGGACAGCGAGGCCGCCGCGGCCTCGCGCTGGACCAACGTGCTGGAGTTCGTCGACTGGATGTCGCAGCGCGCCGGCGGCACGCTCGACGATGCCTCGGGCGCCAACGACAACGTCGAGACCGAGCGCAAGAGCCTGCTCGAAGTGGCGCAGACCATCTCGCTGCTGTCGACCATCAGCGAGCGCGAGCAGGACCAGGACGTGGTCACGCTCTCGACGCTGCACGCCTCCAAGGGCCTCGAATGGCCGCACGTGATGCTGATCGGCGTGACCGAGGGCCTGCTGCCCTTCAAGCTCGAAGACGACAACGGCCGCCAGAAGGTGGTGAGCGACGACACGCTGCAGCGCCTGCAGGAAGAGCGCCGCCTGATGTACGTGGGCATCACGCGCGCGCAGCGCAGCCTGGCCGTGAGCTGGACCAAGAAGCGCAAGCAGGGCCGCGAGATGGTGCCCTGCGTGCCGAGCCGCTTCATCGCCGAGATGGGCCTCGACAAGACAACCATCAAGGAAGACCCGCGCGAGAAACTCAAGGCGCTGCGCGCCGAGTTCGCGCGCAAGGCACAGGACAACGCGGCGAAGGCGGCGGCAGCGTCATGAAGGCGAACAGCTTTTCCGCGCTGCTGGCCGGCGCCGTTCTTCTTTCGTTGTCGGGCTGCGCCTCCATGCGGGGCAGCGCCGACTGCCCCGCCGACGCGCGCGACCTGCCGCTGCAATCGCTCTACGGCCGCTGGGATGCGCACTTCGACGGCCTGCCGGCCGTGGCCGCCGTGCAGCTCGGAAAGCACCCCGACTACGACGGCGTGCGCGGAACCATCACACGCCACGGCGCCAACCCTGCGAAAGCCGCGGTCGCGCAGCTCGCGGGCGACGTGGACGACGAAGGCGCGCTCTCCATCGATGAATCACAGGACGGCCGCGCCATCAGCGCCGTCTGGTCGGGCAAGCTGCAGGCCGGCTCGTGCGGGCGCGAATTCAGGGGCACGTGGCGCAACGCCGCGGACGAGAGCACGCACCCGTTCGTGCTCAGCAAGACAGTCGCGCAGGAAGGAAAGCAATGACGACGACACGACGACAACCTCACTTCAACCTGGCCGCGCTCGCGGCCGTGGCCGCCTGCCTCGGCGGCGGCGCCACGGCGCACGCACAAGCCGTGGACAAGCCCGCGAGTCCGCTGGCCGACGCCCAGCTCACCTGGCAGCAGTGCGCCGCACTCGGTGCCAACAACGAGGCGCGCCTGGCCTGCTTCGACCGCTGGTCGCAGCAGCAGACGCTGCCCTCGGTGTCGGTTCCCGCCGCGCCGCCCGTGCTGGCGAACACCCAGCCGCCGGTGGACGCCTCGATCCCGGCCACGCGCGTCGTCTCGGTCGCCACCACCGAAGGCTGCCGCGACCGCCAGTACTCGGTGCTCTCGCGCTTCTGGGAACTGGAGGAGGCCACCGATTGCGGCACCTTCGGCTTCCGCGGCTACCGCCCGCTCAACGTGTCGGTCTCGGCCGCCACCAAGAAACCCGAGACGCCGACCTCGCCCTCGGCCGGCCACACCGCCGATCCGGTGGCCTACCAGGCCAACGAAATGCGCATCGGCCTGTCGGTGCGCACCAAGCTCGCCCAGGGCATGCTCACGCAGAACGATCCGGCCAACAGGAAAGATTCGCTGTGGTTCGCCTACAGCCAGCAGTCGACGTGGCAGCTGTTCAACGGCGCCATCTCGCGGCCCTTCCGCACCACCGACCACGAACCCGAGCTGATGTACGTCTACCCGACCGACTTCAAGCTGCCCGGGGGCTGGCGCTGGCGCTATTCGGGCCTTGGCATCGTGCACCAGTCGAACGGCCAGACCCTGCCGCTGTCGCGCAGCTGGAACCGCGTCTACCTGATGGGCGGCGCCGAGCTCGACGACCGCTTCACCATCACCGGGCGTATCTGGAAGCGCGTTTCCGAGAGCGCCGCCAAGGACGACAACCCCGACATCTCCGACTACATCGGCCGCGCCGAGCTCACCGGCCGCTGGAACCTCAACCGCGACAACCAGCTCGCCGTGACCGTGCGCAACAACCTGCGCGACAGCGGCCGCGGCTCGGTGCGCCTCGAATGGCTCAAGGCCATCGGCGACCCGACCAAGAGCAACCTGCGCTTCCACACGCAGCTGTTCTCGGGCTATGGCGATACGCTGGTGGACTACAACCGCAAGCGGACCGTCCTGAGCATCGGCCTGAGCCTCGTGGATTTTTAAGCTCGCCCCCAGGCTTCGCGCGCTTCGTGTCGCTTCGCCCCCTGCCGGGGGCAACACCTGCGGCCCGGCAAAGCCGGTTCCGCGGTGTTCCACTGAAAGAATGCAAGGAAGAATCGCCGTATGAATCAGGACCTCACTCCCGTCGACGACACGCAGCGCGAGATCATCGCCGCGCTGCACGTCGCGCCCGTCTTCGATGCCGCCCGCGAACTGGAACGGCGCGTCGACTTTCTCGCCGGCTACCTGAAGCAGACCGGCCTGAAGACGCTGGTGCTGGGCATCAGCGGCGGCGTCGATTCGCTGACTGCCGGCTGCCTCGCGCAGCGCGCCGTCGAAAAGCTGCGCGCCACAGGCTACGACGCCACCTTCATCGCGATGCGCCTGCCCTACGGCGTGCAGAAGGACGAAGCCGAGGCGCAGGCCTCGCTCGCAGTGATGAAGCCCGACCGCACCATCACCGTCGACATCCGCCCCGCCGCCGACGGCATGCTCGCGGCGCTGAAGGCCGGCGACCTGGCGTTCCGCGATGCGGCGCACGAAGACTTCGTGCTCGGCAACATCAAGGCGCGCCAGCGCATGATCGCGCAGTTCGCGGTGGCCGGCGCGCACGACGGCATCGTCATCGGCACCGACCACGCGGCCGAGGCGCTGATGGGCTTCTTCACCAAGTTCGGCGACGGCGCGGCCGACATCACGCCGCTCACGGGTCTCAACAAGCGCCGCGTGCGCGCGGTGGCGCAACTGCTGGGCGCGTCCGACGCGCTGGTCTACAAAGTGCCGACCGCCGACCTCGAATCGCTGGTGCCGGGCAAGCCCGACGAAGACGCCTTCGGCGTCACCTACGAGCAGATCGACGACTTCCTCGAAGGCAAGCCGGTGTCGGCCGAAGCCCGCCGGATCATTCTTGCGACGCACCGCAGGAGCGCGCACAAGCGCGCGCTGCCTGTCGAACCCTTCTGACGGCGGCCGTGCTACCGGTCAGGCCGCGGGCTTGAATTCGTCCACCGTCAGGCCGAGCTTGCGCACCTTGTCGTGCAGCGTCTGGCGCGCGATGCCGAGCGCGGCGGCCGTGGCGGGCTGGTCGCCGTGCTGCCGCCGCAGCTCCTCGACGATCACCGCGCGTTCGAACGATTCCACCTGCTGCGGCAGCCCGCGCGGCAAGGTCGGCACGCCGTCGGCGCCGTTGCCGCCGCGCGTCTGCGTCAGGCGCTCGCCGAGCAGGCCCAGCACGAAGCGGTCGGCCACGTTGCGCAGCTCGCGCACGTTGCCGGGCCAGGCGTAGGCCATCAGGTCGGCCAGCTGCGCGTTGCTCAGCAGCGGCGCGGGGCGCTCGTAGCGGCTCGCGGCCTGCAGCGTGAAGTGCTCGAACAGCAGCGGGATGTCCTCGCGCCGCTCGCGCAGCGGCGGCAGCTCGATGAAGGCGACGCCCAGGCGGTAGTACAGGTCGGCCCTGAACTTCTGCTGGTCGCTCATGGCCTTCAGGTCGTCCTTGCTCGCGGCCACCACGCGGCAATCGAAGGGAATGGTCTTGTTGGAGCCGATGCGCTCGATGCTGCGCTCCTGCAGCGCGCGCAGCAGCTTGATCTGCACAGCCATCGGCATGCTCTCGATCTCGTCGAGGAACAGCGTACCGCCGCTGGCGTATTCGAACTTGCCCACGCGCACGCGGTTGGCGCCGGTGAAGGCGCCGGCCTCGTGGCCAAACAGCTCGCTCTCGGCCAGCGACTCCGGCAGGCCGCCGCAATTGAGCGGCACGAAATGCTGACGGCGGCGCGCGCTGTGGTCGTGCAGGCATCGCGCCACCAGCTCCTTGCCGGTGCCGGTCTCGCCGTAGACCAGCACGTCGGCCGAGGTCTCGGCCAGCGTCTTCACGGTCTGGCGCACCTGCTGCATCTGCGCCGAACGGCCGATCAGCACCGACTGGATGCCCTGCCAGTTTTCCAGCGCGTCGCGCAGCGCGCGCACCTGCAGGCTGAGCTGCCGGCGCTCGATGGCGTGGCGCACGATGGCCACCAGCCGCTCGGAGCTGAAAGGCTTCTCGATGAAGTCGTAGGCACCCTCGCGCATGGCCTGCACGGCCATCGCGATGTGGCCGTGGCCTGTGACCAGGATCACGGGCAGCTCGGCATCGACGTTGCGCAGCTCGGGCAGCCACTCGGTGCCGCTCAGGCCCGGCAGTCGCACATCGCTGACCACGACGGCCGGCACGCCGAAGCCGATGTGCGGGCGCGCGCGCTCGGCGCTCGCGAAGGATTCGACCTCGAAACCGGCCAGGGTCAGCACCTGGGTCGTGCTGATGCGGACGTCTTCGTCGTCCTCGACCAGCAGCACCCGGACGGCAGGGGCTTCGCTCACTTGGGGGTCACTCCTGTTGTGCAGTGGAAAGGGGGGGTGAATGAGAGGGTACGGGCGGGTTGTGGATCACGGCAATGGCGGCGGGCAGGTCGATGACGAAGCATGCGCCGCCGCCATCCAGGTTGGCCGCGCGCAGCGTGCCGTCCATGGCGCGCACCAATTGTGCCGAGATCACGAGCCCCAGGCCCAGCCCGGAACCCGCGGCCTTGCCGGTGACGAAGGGTTCGAACAGGCGCGGCAGGATATCGGGGCGAATGCCCGGGCCGGTGTCGGTCACCGAAAGGAGCACGCGCCCCTCCTTCGGCCGCGCTTCCAGCCGCAGCGTGCGCAGCGGCGCGTCCTGCATGGCGTCGATGGCGTTGCGCATCAGGTTGGCGAGCACGCTGCCCAGCGCGGCGTCCTCGGCCATGGCGCTCAGCGCCGCGGGCTGCACGTCGACCTCGATGGCCACGCGCTGCTTCTTTGCGGCGTCGGCGACGATCGCCTGCGCTTCGGCGATCGCCTGCGACAGCGGCACCGGCGCCAGCGGCACCTCGCCCTTGTAGGCGAAGGTGCGCAGCTGCGAGGTCAGGCGCGCGAGCCGGTCGACCATGTTGCGGATGCGCTGAAGGTTGCCGCGCACGTCGTCGATGCGGTTCTTGTCGAGCAGGATGACGGCGCTTTCCGACAGCGTGCGCATGGCCGTGAGCGGCTGGTTGAGCTCGTGCACCACGCCGGCCGACATCTGGCCCAGCGCGGCCATCTTGCCGGCATGCACCAGCTCGCCCTGCGCCGCGCGCAGCTGCGCGGTGCGCGCCACCACGGTCGATTCGAGCGTGTCGTGCGCCGCCTGCAGCGCAGCCTGGCTGGCCAGCTTCTGGCGCACCGCGCGGCGGCGCTGCCACAGCGCGACGGCCACCAGCAGCAGCACCGCCATCGCCAGGCTGGCGGTGATCGCCGCGTAGCGTGCCGCCGTGCGCAGCGGCGCGAGGTCGTCGAGCACCACCAGCTGCCACGGTGCGCCGCGCAGGATGCGCGCCGACGCGAGCTGGTCCACGCCGTCGAGCGAGATCACCTGCACGTCGCGGTCCAGCGCCTCCTTCTGCGTCCACTGCAGCGGCTGCAGGCTGGCCTCGCCGTAGGGGCGCGAGCGCAGCACCTCGGCGCGCTGCAGCGCATCGAGCGGCAGCAGCGGGCGAAACTTGAGGTCTTCGCGGGTGGAAAGGATCACCACGCCGCGCTGGTCGATCAGCGCCACGTCGCCGGGCAGCTTGCGCCAGGCGCGCTCGGCCTCCTCGAGGTTGATCTTGACGGCCACCACCCCGCGCGAGGACTGGCCGCGGCGCAGCGCATACGACAGGTAGTAGCCCGGCTTCTTGCTGGTGATGCCCACCCCGTAGAAGCGGCCCCGGCCCTGCCCCAGCGCGTCGATCACGTAGGGCCGGAACGACAGGTCCTGGCCGACGGTGGTGCCGGGCTTGTCCCAGTCGGACGCGGCCAGCGAGGTGCCGGAGGCGTCGAGCACGTAGAGCATCTCGGCGCCGGCCGTGGCGTTGACGCCGTCGAGGTAGCGGTTGACCGCGTCGCGCAGGCGCGTGTCCGACGGCGTGCCGAGCAGCTCCGGCACGACGGGCGTCATCTCCAGCAGCGCGGGCAGGTAGTCGAAGCGGGCGAGGTCGGCGTCGAGCCCGGTCGCGAGCATGTCGAGCCGGTGCTCGGCCGCCTCGCGCAGGCGCGCCAGGCCGGCCTGCATGGCGATCTGCTGGCCGGCGAAGGCGGCCACGGCCACCAGCGCCAGCGCGCCACACCAGCGCGGCAGAGCGCGCCATCCCCTCGTGTGGTCGAAAGGTCCATCGAAATGCAGGCCCGGCTCCCTTGAAATCATGGGAGCGTTATTGCACAAGGCCGGGCCGTCCGCATCGGTGGCAGCCCGATGGCCCCTGGCGGGGCCGAAGGCAGGGTCAGGCCTGCCGTGCCTGGCCGGCGGTCATGTGCGCCTGGGCGGCGTCGAGCACGCGCTCGGGCTCGTCGGCTTCGGCGGTGCTTTCCTGGTTCAGATGCTGGTGCATGCGCACGGTGTCGAGGTCGCCGGTCCACTTCGCGACGACCAGCGTGGCCACGCCGTTGCCGATCAGGTTGGTCAGCGCGCGGGCTTCCGACATGAAGCGGTCGATGCCCAGGATCAGCGCGAGGCCCGCCACCGGCACATGGCCCACGGCCGACAGCGTGGCCGCCAGCACGATGAAGCCGCTGCCCGTGACGCCGGCCGCGCCCTTCGAGGTGAGCAGCAGCACGGCCAGCAGCGTGAGCTGCTGCGTGAGCGTCATGTCGGTGTTGGTGGCCTGCGCGATGAACACGGCCGCCATCGTCAGGTAGATCGAGGTGCCGTCGAGGTTGAACGAGTAGCCCGTGGGCACCACCAGCCCGACCACCGACTTCTTCGCACCCAGGTTCTCCAGCTTGGCCATCATGCGCGGCAGCACCGATTCGCTCGACGACGTGCCCAGCACGATCAGCAGCTCTTCCTTGATGTACTTGATGAACTTCCAGATGCTGAAGCCGTGGAAGCGCGCGATGAGCCCCAGCACGACGAAGATGAAGAACAGGCAGGTGGCGTAGAAGGTGGCCATCAGCTGGCCCAGCTGCAGCAGCGAGCTCACGCCGTACTTGCCGATGGTGAATGCCATCGCACCGAAGGCGCCGATGGGCGCGAGCTTCATGATGTAGCCGACGATCACGAAGAGCACGTGCGAGCCCTTCTCGATCACGTCGAACACCAGCGTGCCACGCCCGCCGAAGCGGTGCAGCGCGAAGCCGAACAGCACAGCGATCAGCAGCACCTGCAGGATCTCGCCCTTGGCGAAGGCATCGACCAGCGTGCTCGGGATGATGTTGAGCAGGAAGTCGACCGTGCTGGTCATCTTGCCCGGGCCGGTGTAGGCCGCGATGCCCTTGGTGTCGAGCTGGCTCACGTCGACGTTCATGCCCGCGCCGGGCCGCACGAGGTTGATGATGACGAGGCCCACCACCAGCGCGACGCTGCTCACGATCTCGAAATACAGCAGCGCCAGCCCGCCGGTCTTGCCTACCTTCTTCATGTCCTCCATGCCGGCGATGCCCACCACCACCGTGCAGAAGATGATCGGCGCGATGATCATCTTGATCAGCTTGATGAAGCCGTCGCCCAGCGGCTTCATCGACGCGCCGGTGTCGGGGTAGAAATGCCCCAGCAGCACACCGAGCACGATGGCGGTGATGACCTGGAAGTACAGGGACTTGTAGAAGGGTTTGGGTGCGGTGGGATGTTCCATGGGGGTGCTCATCGGTTTGTCTCCAATTCGTGGCCAGGCTCCGTAGCGGGGCGCACGGCCGGCCTTGTGATTGAGCAATCGACATGCCACCGCCAACGGCGCGTCGACTGCGCGCCAAGTCCTTGATTTGATGGACCTTTTCGCGAACGGTCGAACGGCGCCCCGCCGTCGATCCGGATGGCGCAGGCAGGGCCCGTCCGATCTGCCGGATCGACATCTCGGGGAAAACCCTAGGCCCGGGACGGTGTCAGACTCGGTTCCATGAACGACACCGCGCAGCCGCCAGCGGCCACGGACGGCGCCTCGAAGCGCATCGCGCTCACCGTGGCGGCCGCCTTCTTCATGGAGACGCTGGACGCCACCATCATCGTCACCGCGCTGCCGGCCATCGGCGCCGGCTTCGGCATGGGCGCGCTCGACGCGAGCCTGGGCGTCACCGTCTACCTGATCGCGATGGCGGCGCTGGTGCCGGCGGCGGGCTGGTGCGCCGGGCGCTTCGGGGCGCGGCGGGTGTTCGCGCTCGCGGTCGGCGCCTTCACCTCGGCCTCGCTCGCCTGCGGGCTCGCGCCCACCTTCGAGGTGTTCGTCGCGGCGCGCGTGCTGCAGGGCGCGGCGGCTGCCTTCATGTCGCCGGTGGGCCGGCTCGTGGTGCTGCGCGAGACGCCGAAGCACCGGCTGATCGAGGCCATCGGCACCATCACCTGGCCGGGGCTCATCGCGCCGGTGATCGGCCCGCCGCTGGGCGGGCTCATCGCCACGCATGCATCGTGGCGCTGGATCTTCCTGCTGAACGTGCCGCTGGGCCTCGCGGGGCTGTGGCTGATCATGCGGCTGTTTCCGCGCCGCACCGACGCGGCTCCGGCGCGCTTCGATGCGGCCGGCTTCGTGCTCACCGCCGTCGCGCTGGCCGCGCTGGTCGAAGGCCTCACGCGCCTGGGCGGGCCGCAGCCGGGCTCGCCCACCACCCTCGGCCTGCTGGCCCTGGGCGCCGTGGCGGCTGCCGCCGCGGTGCGCCATGCGCGACGGACGGCGGCGCCCCTGCTCGACCTGCGCGCGCTGGCGGTGCCGACCTATGCGCTGGCCACCGCGACGGCCGGCTTCGTCTCGCGTGTCGCGATCAATGCCTCGCCCTTCCTGCTGCCGCTGATGTTCCAGATCGGCTTCGGCATGAACGCGTTCCAGGCCGGCTCCATGCTGCTGGTGTACATGGGCGGCAACCTCGTGATGAAGAGCGCCACCACGGCGGTGCTGCGGCGCTTCGGCTTTCGCAGGGTGCTGACGGTGAACGGCGCGATCTGCGCCGCCACGCTGTTCGGCTGCGGGCTGCTGTCGCCGGGCGACCCGCTGCCGTGGGTGTGCGTGCTGCTCGTCGCGGCGGGCATGGCGCGCTCGATGAACTTCACCGCGGTCAACACGCTGGCCTTTGCCGACGTGCCCGACGAATCGCGCGCCGGCGCGAGCACGCTCGGCACGATGCTGCAGCAGGTGTCGCTCGCGCTCGGCGTGGCGCTGGGCGCGATGGTGCTCGGCGCATCGCAGGCGCTGCGCGGCGCGCCGGCCGTGCAGCTCGCGGACTTCCACCATGCCTGGTACGTGGTCGGCCTGCTGATGGCCATCGCGACGCTGATGACGCTGCGGCTCGATCGCCAGGCCGGCATGGCGGTATCGCACAGGCGATGAACGCTACAGCCGTGGACGCGCCCGATCTTCCATTCACCCGTTCAGGAGAAGTTGTCATGCCATTGCATATCGGTGTGGTCGGTTGCTCGGCCGAAGGCGCCGCGCTCTGCTACCGCACGCTCTGCGTTGAAGGCGCCTCGCACCTTGGCGCGGCCCACGCGCACCCGGAGGTGTCGATGCATACCCACTCGCTCGCCGCGTATGTGGACTGCCTCGACCGCGGCGACCTGGACGGCGTCGCGCAGCTGATGCTGTCCTCGGCGGGCAAGCTGGCGGCGGCCGGTGCGGATTTCCTGGTCTGCCCCGACAACACGATCCACCAGGCGATGCACCTTGTGCTGCCGCGCTCGCCGCTGCCATGGCTGCACATCGCCGAGGTGGTCGCGGCGCAGGCGCTGTCGCGGGGCTTTCGCCGCGTGGGCGTGCTGGGCACGCGCTGGCTGGTCGACAGCGAGGTCTACCCGCAGGCGCTGTCGGCCGCCGGGCTGGACGCCGTGCGGCCGGATGCCGGCGAACGCGCCGAGCTCGGCCGCATCATCATGGACGAGCTGGTGTGCGGCGTGTTCCGGCCGGAATCCACGGCCGCGCTGCAGCGGATGATCGAAAACCTGAAGGCGCGCGGCTGCGATGCCGTGGCGCTGGGCTGCACCGAGCTGCCGCTGGTGCTGAGCGACGGCAACTCCGCGCTGCCGACGCTCGACTCGACGCGCCTGCTGGCACGCGCAGCGCTGCGGCGCGCGACAGCCGGCTGAGAGGCGCTGCCGCCTACTTGCGCACCTTGTCGATCTCGGCCATCAGCTCCTTCACGGTGGCCTCGCCGACCGAGGCCGAGTACTTGTCGATCACCGGCTTGACCTTCGCGCGCAGCTTCGCCATTTCCTCGGGCGGCAACTCCGACACGGTCATGCCCGCCTTCTTCAGCGCATCGAGTGCACTGTCGGCGGCGCCGCGCGAGGCCTGGCGCTGGAACGCGGTCGATTCGGCCGACGCCTCGGTGATGATCTTCTTCTCGTCCGCGCTCATGCCGTCCCAGGTCTTCTTGCTGATCAGCAGCGCCTGCGGGTTGTAGATATGCCGGGTCTGCGTGATGTACTTCTGCACCTCGGCGAACTTGGACGACAGGATGGTGGTGTTCGGGTTCTCCTGCCCGTCGACCGCCTTCTGGTCGAGCGCCGGGTACAGCTCGGGGAACGGCAGCGGCGTGGCATTGGCGCCCAGCGCGCTGAACAGGTCGATGTAGATCGGCGACTGGATCACACGGATCTTCAGCCCCGCGATGTCGTCGGCCTTCACGACCGGCCGCCTGCTGTTGGTGAGATTGCGAAAGCCCAGGTCCCAGTAGCCCAGGCCGTGCAGGCCCTTGTCTTCGAGCTTGGCCATCAGCTTCTGGCCGAAGGGCCCGTCGGTGACGGCATCGGCCTCCTTGCCGCTGTTGAACAGAAACGGAAAGTCGTAGGCCGCGAACTCCTTCACCTGCGCCGAGAGAATGCCGGCGTTGAGCACCGTGAGTTCCACCGTGCCGCCCTGCAGCGCCGACACGGTCTGCAGGTCGCCGCCGAGCGCGCCGCCCGCGAACAGCTTGACGGTGATCTTGCCACCCGACTTGGCTGCCACGAGGTCGGCGAACTTCTGCGCGCCTTGCGCCTGCGGATGGCCGGTCTGGTTCTGGAATGCGAACTTGAGCGTGCGCTCCTTGACCTGCGCGCCGGCGCTGCACACGGCGAACACCGCAACGGCAGCAACCAGCATTTTTAGAATCGAACGCTTCTTCATGGTGAATATCTCCTTGTAGTTGTCTATCCGTGGAACAGCCTGGCCGGCCCCGTCACCAGCCACGGGAACAGCACCATCAGGAACATGACGGCGAACTCGGCAATCATGAAAGGCACCACGCCGCGCGTGACGTCGTCCATCGATATCTTCCCGACGCCGGCCACCACGTTGAGCACCGTGCCCACCGGCGGTGTCACCAGCCCGATCGAGTTGTTGATGATGAAGAGCACGCCGAAGTACACGGGGTCGATGCCTGCGGCCTTCACGATGGGCATCAGCACGGGCGTGAGAATCAGGATGGTCGGTGTCATGTCCATCGCGGTGCCCACGACCATCACGAGCACCATGATCGCGAACATCAGCAGGATCTGGTTGCCCATGAAGGGCTGCAGCAAGCCGACCACCTTCGACGGCAGGTCGGCCACGGTGATGAGCCATGCGCTCACCATGGCCGCGGCGATCAGAAACATCACGATGGCACTGGTCTTGGCCGCGCCCACGAACACCGCGTAGAGGTCTTTCCAGCTCAGCTCGCGGTAGACCACGATCGACACGAAGAGCGCGTAGGCGGCGGCCACCACGGCCGCCTCGGTGGGCGTGAACACGCCCATGCGCAGGCCCACGAGGATGATCACCGGCAGCATCAGCGCCCACAGCGCCTTGCGGAACGCGGTGAATATCTCGGCGCCCGACTTGCGCGGCGGCGGCACGATCTTCTCGCGGCGCACCAGCCATGCCCAGGTGATCCACAGCGCACCGCCGATCAGGAGCCCCGGCACGATGGCCGCAAGGAACAGCTTGGAGATCGACACGTTGGCGGCCACGCCGAAGATCACGAGCCCAATGCTCGGCGGTATCACGGGCCCGATGACGCCGGTTGCCGCGATGAGCCCGCCCGCGCGCGCCTTGTCGTGGCCCGCCTTGACCATCATGGGCAGCAGCAGCGCGGTGAGCGCGGCCGCGTCGGCCACAGCGGAGCCTGAAAGCGCGGAGAGCAGGCAGCCAGCCATGATGGTCACGTAGCCCAGGCCGCCCTTCACGTGGCCAACCACCGCGAGCGCGAAGTCGACGATGCGCTTGGAGAGGCCGCCTACGTTCATGATCTCGCCGGCCAGCATGAAGAAGGGTACGGCCAGCAGCGGAAAGCTGTCTGCGCCGCCGATCACGTTCTGCGCAAGGATCTGCGCGTCGAACAGGTCGAGATGCCACATCAGCGCAACGCCGCTGGCCAACAGGGAGAACGCAATGGGAATGCCCATCGCCATGGCGACGAGCAGTGAGCCGACGAAGACGAAGATGGTCATTTGCGCGGCCCCTGTTGTGGATCGCCTTGCGAACCGAGGATCTGCTGCAGCTGCACCGCTTCTTCGGACTCCTGCACCATCACGAGATCGCTTTCGGCAATGCGCCCGGTGAGCAGGCGCAGCAGATCGAGCGCGAGGATGAATGCAGCCAGCACCGAGAACACCACGCCCGACAGGTACACCACCGCCATCGATGCGCCGGTGACCGGCGCCGTCACGTCCCAGTTGATGCGCGCCTGCACCACGCTGCCCTGGAACAGCAGCCACACGATGTAGAGCATCACCGCATGTCCCACCGCGAGGCAGATCTTCTTGCCGATGGGCGGCAGCTTCTGCACCACCATGTCGACGCCCAGGTGGCCGTGCTCCTTCAGCGCGACGACCGCGCCGAGAAAAGTCATCCAGATGAAGAGCCAGCGCGAGACCTCTTCGGACACCGTGATGCCCGAGTTGAAGCCGTAGCGCAGCACCACGTTGCCGAAGACCAGCACGACCATGACCGCGAGCGCGGCCGCGATCACGGCTTCGATGCCGGCGCAGCATCGGTCGATCCATCGATTCATGGGTGTGCTTCCCACTCAGGCCGACGCGGGCTGCTTCTGCATCTCGACCAGCGCGCGCAGCGCAGCCAGGTACGAGTGCGGACCCAGCCCCTGGACCGTGCCCTTCACGGCCGGCGAGATGATCGAATGCGCGCGCCATGCTTCGCGCGCGGCGATGTTGGACATGTGCACCTCGATGATCGGGAACGGCATGGCCTTGATCGCGTCGTGCAGCGGCACGCCGTGCTGCGTGAGGCCGGCCGGGTTGACCAGCGCGCCCTGGGCGTCATCGATATGCGTGTGCAGGAAGTCGACCAGCTCGCCTTCGTGGTTCGACTGGATGATGTCCAGCGCCACGCCGAGTTCGTTGGCGAGCTGCTGCAGCTGCGCGTTGATTTCGGCCAGCGTGGTCTTGCCGTAGATATGGGGTTCGCGGCGGCCGAACAGGTTGAGGTTCGGCCCGTGCAGCACGAGGATCTTCATGGAGGCGCCTTCGGTCGGAGTCTTGCTTACTGCTTGCGGATGCGCGCAAGCTCGTCGGTGTAGAGCTTGACGATGGCGGGGTCGTAGCTCGCGGCAAAGCGCTCGGTGACGGGCCTGGCGACCTGCCGCATGCGCGCCTGTTCGGCGGGTGCGAGTTCGTTGAACTGCGCGCCCTTGGCCTGCAGGTCGCCCACGGCGCGCTGCGCGGCGGCGCGGCTCACCTGGCGCTGGTAGCCGCGCGTTTCGTCGGCGGCCTCGTGCATCATCTTCTGCTCGGCGGGGCTCAGCGAGTCCCAGAACTTCTTGCTGACCAGCACGATGTTGGCCGCGTACACGTGGTTCGTGGCGCTCACGTACTTCTGCACCTCGTAGAACTTGTTCGACAGAATTACCGCGTACGGGTTCTCCTGGCCGTCGACCGCCTTCGCCTCGAGCGCGCCGTACAGCTCGGCGAAGGGCATCGGCACAGGGTTCGCCTTGAAGGCCTTGAAGGTCTCGAGGAACACGGGGTTCGGAATCACGCGGATCTTCAGGCCTTCCAGGTCTTCGGGCTTGGTGATCGGGCGCTTGCTGTTGGTGACGTTGCGAAAGCCCAGGTCCCAGTAGCCCAGCGCCACGAGGCCCTTCTCCGGCAGCTTCGCGATCAGCGCCTGCCCCAGCGGACCGTCGAGCAGCGCATCGGCCTGCGCGAAGCTGCCCACCGCGAACGGAAAGTCGATGAGGCCGAACTCCTTGACGATGCCCGCCAGCGAAGTGGTGGCCGGCGCCGACATCTGCTGCACACTGCCCTGCAGCGCCGACTGCTGCTGCATCTCGTTGCCCAGCTGAGAAGCGGGAAACTCCTGCACCTTCATCCTGCCGCCGCTCTTGGCTGCGAGCAGTTCGGCGAAACGCTTCACGCCGAAGCTCACGGGATGGTCGGCGTTGTTGAGGTGGCCGAAGCGGATCACACGGTCCTGCACGCCCTGCGCGAGCGCGGGAACGGCCAGCGCGAGGGTCAGGCCGACGGCGGCCAGCGAGCGATGAAGGGTTCTCAAGATGTATGTCTCCAGCGGTGCGAAGGTGCAGTGCGGCGCGATCTTAGGCGGAATGTGGAAAGTATTTCCACTAGTGAAAACGCTTGGCAAAAACGCTAGAGTGCCGCCATGACAGCCATACTCGAACGCAGCTTCAAGGTCCTCGAACACCTGGCCGGCCACCCCGAAGGCCGGGCGTTGTCCACCCTCTCGGCCGAGCTGGAAATGCCGCTGAGCGCCACCCATCGCCTGCTGGCCGAGCTGGTGCGCTGCGGCTACGTGCGCCAGGACCAGAGCCACGGCGACTACTTTCTTACGATCAAGCTGGTATCGCTGGGCCTGAGCTTCCTGAGCAACAGCGGCATCGTCGACGTGGCGCAACCGCTGCTCGACCGGCTCGCGGCCGAGTCTGGCGAACTGGTGCGGCTGGCCGTTGTCGACGGCGAGGAACTCACCTTCGTCGCCAAGGCCCAGGGCGCGACGCGCGGCCTGCGCTACGACCCCGACATGGGCCTGTCGGTGAACCTCTCGTGCAGCTCCGCGGGCCACGCCTGGCTTTCGACGATGACGGACGAGCAAGCGCTGCAGCTCGTGGCAAAGCGGGGCTTCGGCAAGCCCGAGGACTATGGCCCGAAGGCGCCGACCACCGTG
The DNA here is from genome assembly GCF_047304045.1 of Variovorax sp. Varisp85. Taxonomy (NCBI): domain Bacteria; kingdom Pseudomonadati; phylum Pseudomonadota; class Betaproteobacteria; order Burkholderiales; family Comamonadaceae; genus Variovorax; species Variovorax sp. Varisp85. The sequence goes on along the minus strand of NZ_JBGLYN010000020.1, from coordinate 49,077 downwards.
AAGGCATTGCTCGCATACCTGCGCGCGGCACGCAAGCGCGGCTTCGCGATGATCAGCGAGGTGTTCGCACCGGCGATGACGGCCATGGCCGCACCGGTGCGCAGCGGCAACGGCGCGGTGATCGGCGTGATCACCATCGCCGGGCCGCTGGTGCGGCTCACGGAAGAACGGATGCTCGAGCTCGGGCCGGTGCTGCTGGCGTCGGCCGAGGACGTGGCGCTGGCCAGCGGGGCCTCCGCGCTGTTCAAGCGAAGGGCCTGACCGGACACACGCAACGCTACTGCGGCCTCGCCAGCGTTTCCGCAAGCTCCCACAGCGAGCCCATCTGCCCCGAATGAAAGAGCAAGGGCGGCGTGTCGGTGCGCGAGAAGCGATCCACGCGACCGAGGATGATCGTGTGGTCCCCCTCCTGGTGGCGCGAATACGTCGAGCATTCGAATGTCGCGACGCTGCGCGTCAATCGCGCGCATCCGTTGGATGCAAGGGCGAAGGCTTCGCCGAAGCGCTCGAACTTGTCCGCCGCAGGCTTGGCGAAATGCCAGGCCAGGTCGCGCTGCTCGGCAGCCAGGACGCTGAGGTTGAAGGAGCGCGCCGCAAGAAACGCGTCGGCGCTGCGCGTGTCGTCGCGGATGCTCCACAGGATCAGCGGCGGGTCCAGCGACACCGACGAGAAGGAGTTGATCGTCATCCCCTCGCGCTTGCCGTCCGGCGTGGTGGTCGTCACGAGGCACACCCCCGTGGGAAACGCGCCGAGCGCCTGCCGGAGTTGGCGGGCATCGGCCGTTTCGGCGGCGTCGCCCGTGATCAGAGCCCAGGAGTACATGGCCGGCGCCTCGATCAGTACTGGCCCTTCGGCTCGAGGCCGAGCAGGTATTGCCCCACCATGGAGGAGACCGCGTCCCAGTTGAGGCTGATGTGGCGCGAGATGGCATTGGCGTCGCGCCACATCCGCTGGATCGGCTGGTTCAGCGACAGGCCCGCGCCTCCCACGCTGGCGAAAACCGCCTCGACGGCATCGCGCGACAGGCGCGCGGCGAAGGCATGGTCGCGGCGATTGCGGATGCGCTGCTCGACGCTGATGACATGGCCGTCGAGCGCCATCTGCTCCACCTGCGCGGTGTCGCGGTAGAGCAGCAGCCGCGCCGCATCGACGCTTGCCGACGCCTCGGCCAGGCGGGACTGCACAGGGAAGAACTCGCTCAGCCTGCTGCCTGCGCCGGCCACCGCGCCGCGGGTGACGCGCGAGCCGGCCAGCTCGATCAGCTCGTCGACCGCGCCCTGAGCGGTGCCGAGGATGGGCGACACGAGGCAGACCGGCACCGCCGAGAGAAAGGGAATGCGGTAGATCGGATTCGCATTGACGCTGGCGCCGGGAGGGCAGTTCGAGGAGGCCTCGGCGAACGTGAGCTTGCGATGCCCGGGGATGAAGGCGGGCTTGTCGATGACGACCGCCTTCGAGCCCGTGCCCGCCTGGCCGGCGACGTGCCAGTTGTCCTCGATCGACCAGTCCGACCGAGGGGCGAGCAGGAAGCCCGCGGTCGGCGGCGCGCCTTTTTCCTCGGGCGGGAACTGCACGCCCAGCAAGGCCCACTGAGAGTTGTCCACGTTGGACGCGAAGAGCCACTTGCCTTGCACGAGGTAGCCGCCGTCGACCTTCTCGGCCATCGTGGCGGGCGCGTACGAACCGCAGACGATCGCGCCGGGGTCCTTGCGCCACACGTCGTCCTGTGCCTCCTCGGGAAAGGTCGCGACGAGCCACTGGTGGATGGCTCCCAGCGAGCAGCCCCACGCCGACGAGGTGCAGCCCCGCGCCAGTTCGCTCACCACATCGATGAAGGCTGTGAATCCGTACTCGAAGCCGCCATAGCGCGCCGGCTGCATCAGCTTGAAGAAGCCCGCATCGTGGAAGGCACGCGTGGTTTCGTCGGAAACGCGTCGATCCTGCTCGGTGCGCTGCGCCCGGGAACGAAGCAGCGGCACCAATTCGCTTGCGGATGCAACTATCGATTCGATCGGAGGCGCGTCTTTCACGGGCGATTTTCTGCCGGGGGCCGGGAGGTCGACGTGATTGAGTTGGGCAAACGGGTTCGCGGCATCTGTCATGGGGGTCTCCAGGAAGGGTCGGATGAATCTCGGGTTGGAGCCTTGATTGGAGAAGAAAACATTTGCAAATGCAATCAAATAAACCTAGGTATTAACGCTATAAAGGCGCCGATGATTGTTTGTAAGATCGGCCATGGCAAAGAGAACACCCTCCTCGGCCCCTTCCTCCGGGCGACCCGGTCCGTCGGCGGAATTGGCGCTTGAATTGAATGCATCTACAGATAAATCGCCCCAGCATGACCTGGAGCGCGCAATCCCCTACCTGCTTGCGCGCGCAGGAACAAGAATGGGGCAATCGTTCAGCAGGGAGCTCAAGCAGTTCAACCTCTCGCTGACCGAGTGGCGGGTGTGCGTCGCACTGCACCACGCGGCGCATCAGCGGCTGTCCGACCTGGCGCTGCACACCTCGACGGAGCCCTCCACGCTTTCGCGGGTGGTCGACGGGCTGCTGCAGCGCGGCATCCTGGTGCGCGACCGGTCGGACGAAGACGCCCGCGCGCTCGCCCTGAGCCTGACCGACGCGGGGCGCGACCTCGCGCTGCGGATCATTCCGCTGGCGCAGCTCTACGAGCGGGTGTCGTTGTCAGGGCTGAGCTTCGCGCAGGCCGAATCGCTGAGGGACATGCTTCGCATGGTCTACGACAACCTGGAAGTGCTCGACAACGAGTGATGCCGCGGTGAACATCAACACCATCGACCTGAACCTCTTCCTGGCGTTCCAGGCGATCTACGCCACGCGCAGCGTCACGCTGGCGGGCGAGCGCCTCGGCATGACCCAGTCGGCGATGAGCAATGCCCTGAAGCGCCTGCGCGAGCGCTTCAACGACGCGCTGTTCGTGCGCTCGACCGACGGCATGGTCCCGACGCCGGTCGCCGAGCGGCTCATCACCCCGATCGAGGAAGGCCTCGCCTGCCTGATGCAGGCGGTCGACCAGGGCAGGACCTTCGAGGCGCAAACATCCGGGCGCACGTTTCGAATTGCCGTCAACGACATCGGGCAGCTGGTCATGATGTCGGAGCTGCTCCTGGTCGCGCGCGGCATAGCGCCAGGGGTGCGATTCGAGACCGTTGATGTGCCCATTGCCGAGGCGCGCCAGCGCATGCTCCACGGGCAGATCGACATCGCCCTGGGCAGCTGGGAGCCTATAGGGCCGTCGTTCTACCAGCAGCGGCTGTTCGACGAGACATTCGTCGTGCTCACGTCCAGGGCCTCGCCCCTGGGCGGGCGCGACAGCATTGGTCTCGACGAGTATCTTGCGGCCGAACACATCGCGTACCGCCCCCATGGAACGACCGACTTTCAATTGCAGCAGACACTGGAACGAGCCGGCGCGCTCGATCGGCGGCGCGTGGTGCTGACGGCCGCCCATTCACTGGGCCTGTCTTCGATCGTCGCCTCGTCGGGACTGCTGCTGACGGCACCGGCGCGCCTCGCCCAGGCGATGGTGGCGTCGCGCACTGACCTGCACATCGTCAATGCGCCGTTCGAGGTCGTGCCCTTCGAGATCCGGCAGCAGTGGCACGAGCGATTTCACCAGGACAGCGGCAACCGCTGGCTGCGCGAGCTGATATTCGGCCTGTTCCATGAGCGCTCGCAGCGGCATCAGGGCGCCGGCAAGCAGGCGTAGTCGACCTGATGGCGCTCGGTGCGGATGCTGCCGAGTTCGCGCTTCACGCGAAGGTGCTCGGGATGGGTCGCATAGTCTTCGAGGCTGCGCGCATCGCGAAAGCGCGTGCAGAGCACCACGTCGCAGGCGTAGTCGATGCGGCTCACATCGATTCCGACTTCCAGCTCCAGGAGCCCCGGGATGCGGCCGCGCAGCCCTTCGAATGCATTGCGCACCGCGATGCAGTTCGCGCTTCGTTCCGCGGCCGAGGCTCCGGCGACGCGCCACATGACGATGTGCTTGATTTCCATGCCTTCAATCCCGTGGCGCCTTGTTCAGCACGAAGTCGTGGTCGAGCGTGTAGAAGGGTTCGTCCATGCGCGTTCCGTCCGGCGCGACGCCGGGCTCATGGCGCTTCCAGTCGGCGATGAGCGAGGAGCGCACGCCGAACACGGCATCGGAATCCAGGTACGTGCCGCCCGAGCGGAACACGTGGGTGATGAGCGTCTCGTACCCCGGCGCCTGGATCATGAAGTGCAGGTGGGCAGGACGCCAGGGATGGCGGCCGAGTTGCTCCAGCAGCTGCCCCACGGGGCCGTCGTGGGGGATGGGATACGGCACGGCCAAGATGGACCTGAAATCGAAGCGGCCGTCCTCGCGCGTGCTCAGCTGGCCACGGCCCTGGGCACTGCCCAGTTCGGGGCGCTGGACGTCGTAGAAGCCTTCGTCGTCGGACTGCCAGACGTCGATCCGCGCATCGGCGATGCGCTCGCCCTGGATGCCCCGCACGCTGCCCCGGACGAAGCAGGGCATGCCGTGCGCGCCGTTGGAGATGTCGTCGCCGTTCTGGTACTTCGGTGCGTCGGGGACATAGAAGGGACCGAAGACGGTCGCCTCCGTGCAGCCCGTCGGACGCCGGTTGCACTGCGCGGTAACGAGCGTCGAAAGCCCGAGCACATCCGACAGCAGGATGAACTCCTGGCGCTTGTCATCGGTGATCCTGCCGACGCGCGTGAGGAAGTCGATGCCGCGGGACCATTCGGCTTCGGTGAGCTGCACCTCGCGCGCGAAATCGTGCAGATGGCGCACAAGGCTGTCCATCACCGTCTTCAGGCGCGCGCTGGCTGTTCCGCCCTGCGCCTTCAGCGTTGCGCCGGTGATGGTCCATTCGTCGATGTCGATCATCTGGTCTTCTCGCCGCGCCGGCACCTCAGGATTGCTTCAGCTTGAACAGCGACAGCGCGTTCGTGCGGCCGATCTTCAGCCGGTCGGCTTCGCTGATGCTCGTATCGGCGAACCAGTTCGATGCGTGGTCCACGTTCTCGAAGGGCCAGTCGGTCGAGAACAGGATCCGGTCCGAACCGACTTCCAGCATCGCGTCGATCAGCGTCTGGGTGCGGAAGTTGCCGGACGTCGTGAGATAGAAGTTCTCGTGGAAGTACTCGCAAAGCTTGCGCTTGGCGGGATAGCCTTTGGGCGCCTTGACCCAGGCATTGCGGTGGTCGACCCGCCACATGTTGTATGGGAGGCCTTCGCCGAGATGGCCAAGGATGATCTTCAGGCCGGGATGCCGGTCGAAGAGGCCGCTGGCCATGAGGCGCAGGGCATGGACGGCGGTTTCCTGTGCAAAGGCCCACGTGGGCCCGAGCAGCCACGGGTGGCCTTCGTAGATCTGGGCCCAGCTCGCGAGCGGGTTGCGCGGATGCAGATAGAACGGCGCATCGAGCCGCTCCGCCGCGGCCCAGAAGGACGCATACTGCGGCGCGTCATAGTAGACGGCGTTGTCGGCCGTGCCGACCTGCGAGAACCCGTTGACCAGCGCGCCACGGAAACCGAGCACGGTCATGCAGCGCTCGAGCTCCTCGGTCGCCTTGTCGGGGTCCTGCATCGGCAAGGCGGCGAATGCCTGGAAGCGGTCGGGCCGCTTCGCGACCTGCTCCGCCAGGAAATCGTTGGCGCGGACAGAGAGTTCATGGGCCTTGACCGGATCGGGAACCGCCTGCACGGCGGGCGCGTTGAGCGAAAGAATCATCATCTCCATGCCGTTTTCGTCCATCTGGCGCAAGCGCCCTTCATGGATGTCGATGAGACGGCTGCTGAGTTCCTTCCAGTAATCCCCAGGCACGAAGCCGGCCGAGTCCTGCAGCGTCTCGGGAAGCGCAAAGTGTTCCTCGAGGCCGATCTTTCCTTGCATGGCTGTTTCCTTTTTTGCGGGGCACGGTCCGCAGCTGTTGATTCGCGGCAGCGCCAACAGCGGCGCTTGCCTTGCAGGTCAATTTACGAAAGCCTCGCTGCAGCGTCGAACGAAATTCGGTGATGGCGCACATCTGGATTTCGCATGAAGGGCAGCTTGTGGGTAGACCCGCCCCAACATTTCCAGGCTTCATAGAGAACATCCTGAAAATGCGTTGGACCTTCGCGCACCCGCAATCCACCATGCGAACGCCGTCAACGTTCGCCCGCCGACAAGGCGCTGACGCACCCCTTTTTCCATCAACTCGGAGACACGAGTCATGCGTCAGATCGACCTTCACAAGCTGGCCGACGAAACCCGCTTCAACCGCTTCCACGGGCTCGTGCTGTTCTGGTGCGCCCTGATCATCGTGTTCGATGGCTACGACCTCTCCGTGGTCGGCATCGCGCTGCCTTCGATCATGGCGAACATGGGCGTCCAGCCCACCAACGCCGGCTTCATGGTCAGTTCGGCACTCTTCGGCATGATGTTCGGCGCCATCTTTCTCGGCACCATCGCCGACAGGATCGGCCGTCGATGGGCCATCGTCATCTGCGTGGGCCTGTTCAGCGTGTTCACCGCGGCAGCCGGGTTCGCCAGGGACCCCGTCACCTTCGGCGTGGTCCGCTTCCTCGCGGGGCTGGGCATCGGCGGGGTCATGCCGAACGTCGTTGCGCAGATGACCGAATACTCGCCGAAGAAAATGCGCGCGACCCTCGTCACGCTGATGTTCAGCGGCTATGCGGTCGGCGGGATCATCGCCGCGCTGCTCGGCAAGGGCCTGATCGAAACCTACGGCTGGCAGTCGGTGTTCTTCGCGGCGGGCATGCCGCTGGTTCTGATCCCCTTCATCCTGAAGTACATGCCGGAATCGATGCCGTTCCTGCTGGCCCGGGGACGAACCGAAGAGCTGAAGAAGATCGCCTCCAGGCTCGACCCGGGCTACAAGCCGCTGGCAACCGACCGCTTCGTCGTGCCGCCCGCCGACCGGGCTGCCGGCGCACCGATCAGGCATCTCTTCCAGGAGGGCCGCGGCTTCAGCACCGTCATGTTCTGGCTCGCATTCTTCATGTGCCTTTTCATGGTGTTCGCGCTGAGTTCATGGCTGACGAAACTCATGGCCGGTGCGGGCTACAGCCTCGGTTCGGCATTGACGTTCGTGCTGGTGCTCAACGCGGGCGCGATGGTCGGTGCAATCGGCGGCGGCTGGCTCGCGGACCGCTTCCACATCAAGTACGTGCTGGCAGGCATGTATGCGCTGGCCGCGATTTCGCTCACGCTGCTTGGCTACAAGATGCCGACGCCGGTGCTGTTCGTCCTCATCGGCCTGGCCGGTGCGTCGACCATCGGCACGCAGATCGTGGCCAACGCATACACCGGCCAGTTCTATCCGATGGCAGTGCGCGCCACGGGTCTCGGGTGGGCACTGGGAATCGGGCGCAGCGGCGCGATCCTGGCTCCCATCCTGATCGGCGTGCTCGTGGGCATGAACCTGCCGCTGCAGCAGAACTTCATGGCGATCGCGATTCCGGCCGTGATCGGCATGGTTGCGGTTCTTCTGATCAATCACGGCCGGTCTGCGTCTGCGCAGATGGTCGATGCCGGCCGGCCGCGAACCGAGCCGGGGAACGACGGCAAGCAATTGGCCGGCTCGTGAGCGACAAGGCGATCTGCTCCTGCACCTCTTCCGGGCGGCCTGACAAGGCCGCTTTTTTCATCGTACGGTCATTGTCCAAAAACGGGCGCCGCCGGTGCATTACCTGAAAATTCGCGTTCTCGCTCGATTCCGAACGAAACTTCACCAGGAAAGTGTGCAAAATTCCCATCTGTGATCGGCCGCAGCGTCGCCGATCGGATACTCGGCTAATTCAATCTCCGCTCTCTTCCATCCATGCGCGCTGAAAGCGGTCTCCTCGAGGCACGAAGTGGCCTCCCCCAGCCGGCGGCAGGGCCCACGCCAAAAGACATGCTGGGATGCACGGTCGGTCATCTCCAGAAAGACCAGGCACTCTCGGCCAACGGCTTGCGGATCTACCGCAAGACCGTGAACGCCAATGAGCTCCACTACGTGGAAACAGCCGCAAGCGCGCGCGGAGTGCTGCTCGGCATCTCGTTGCGCGACGGCCACCGCAGGCGAATCCTCCATGAGCACCATGCGTCGTGCCATGACTTCGGCAAGGGCTCGATCTATGTCCGTGATTTTTGCGACCGCTACCGCGCGGACATGCAAAGCGGCTTCGACTTCGTGCTGCTCGAGATCTCGCATCCGGCCCTGGAACGCGCCATCGACGAAAAGCAGGGGCCTCGCGTCGGCGGGCTCGTCGATGTTGCGGGCGCCAGGGACGACGTGCTCGCCCACCTCGCGAGCGCGCTGATCCCTGCGCTGGAACGCCCTGCCGAGGTCAGCCAGCTGTTCATCGACCAGATCGGCGTCGCGATGACGAGCTACCTGGTCGACAACTACGGCCGCGGAGCCACGGCAACCGGGCCCCGGACGAACCGGCTGCTTTCGCGTTCGCACGAGGCGCGGGTCAAGGAGATGCTGCGCAGCAAGATGAATGGCGGCATCTCGATTGCCGAGATCGCCGACGCCTGCAACCTGTCGCGCAGCTATTTCATCCACGCCTTCCGCGAGACCACCGGACAAACGCCGCACCAATGGCTGATCGCGCAGCGGATCGAACGTGCGCAAGCGCTGCTGATGGACTTCGAACGACCGCTGGTGGAGATTGCGACGGCCTGCGGCTTTGCGGACCAGAGCCACTTCACACGCGTCTTTTCCCAGTACACCGGCAAGCCGCCAGGCGCCTGGCGCAGAGAGATCCGAATCGGCATGTGAAAGGATCCGAATGCGGACGCCGATACGGAATGCGTCCGAATATGCAAAGCCGCGTCCAACCCTGCAAGACGGCGCGCGCCGCCGCGCGCACCATGGGATCCCCATCGAAGGAACCACCATGAAACCCTCCCTGCCGCAGCTCATGAGCCTCAACGGCGGCTTCGTCGACACCGCCGGCTTCCTGGCGCTGCATGGCCTGTTCACCGCGCACGTCACCGGCAACTTCGTCACCATCGGCGCGGCGCTGGTGCATGGCACCTCGGGCACGATCACCAAGCTGCTTGCGCTGCCGGTGTTCTGCATCGTGGTCGTGCTCGCACGGTTGTTGAGCTATGGCCTTCCCGGCTTCGGCCTGCCGGTGCTGCGCACGATGCTGGTGCTCAAGGCCGCGCTGCTGCTGGCGGGCGCCATCCTGGCCATCCGCTTCGGCCCCTTCGCCGATGGCGACAGCGCAAGCGCGATGCTCACGGGCCTGGTGCTGGTGTCGGCCATGGCGATCCAGAACGCGGTGCACCGCATCCACCTGGGCAGCGCACCGCCGACCACGCTGATGACCGGCACGACGACGCAGGTCATGGTCGATCTCGCCGACCTGATGCGCGGCAAGCAGGCGCCCGAAGAAGCGGCCGCCGCCCGCGCGCGCATGCGGCGCATGTCGACCGCGGTGGTCTGGTTCGCCGCCGGCTGCGCGGCGGCGGCGCTCATCTACCTGCAGTGGAACGTATGGTGCTTTGCCGTGCCGCCGGTGCTGGCAGCCTGCGCCGTGATGCTCCAGCGCAGTACGCACGAAGGCGATCCTGCGCCGGCGTCAGCTGCGCCTCACCTGTAGAGCCAGCGCGCCATCAGGCGCGTGTACCTCGGCATGACGAGGTACACCATCAGCCCGACGATGGTCGCCGCGGCCAACAAGTGCGCCAGCCAGTAGTCGGACAGCACGGGCACCGAGGCCAGCAGACGGTGCAGCACCGCCGGCACCAGCATGGTCAGCGGATAGATCACCGACAGCGTCAACAGGAACTGCTTGTAGCGCTTGGCCGGCGGCTGCCCTGCGGGCGGATGGAACCAGAACTCGAGCCCGCTGCGCGTTTCCACCTTCTCGTCGGCGTCGAGGAACGGCGCCACCTCTTCCACCAGCTGGCGGCGCGCGACGGAGGCGAACCAGTCCTGCGCATGCGTGAGCGAATCGAAGCGGATGGCGATGGTGTACTGCAGGCCGCCGCCGCCGGCCGGGTGGATGATGTTGACGCCGCGGTGCCCGGGAAAGCGCGAGGCGATAGGCACCACCTTCTTCAGCCATTGCTCGTAGGCGGCCACGGACTCGCGCTTCACCGTCTGCTGGATGACGGCGGTGACGGTTTCGGCACCCGGCAGCACGCGCCCGGCAATCTCGTCCAGCGTGGCGGTGCGCAACCCGGGTTGGCGGTCGTCGGCGGTCATGCGCGGTGCCTTTTCTCAGAGGCCGAGCAGCTTGCGGCCTTCGTCGGCCAGCAGGTCGTGCGTCTCGGGGTGAGACCGCATGTAGGCGTTGAACACGGGGCACTGCGGCACCACGCGCAGCCCGCGCTCACGCGCCGAAGCGAGGCCGGCCAGCACCAGTTGCTTCGCGATGCCCTGGCCTTGCAGGGCTTCGGGCACCAGCGTGTGGATGAAGGTGATGACGTTGCCTTCGAGCGAATAGATTGCGACGGCACGCTCACCCTGAGCCGCGTATTCGAAGCGGTGCTTTGCGGGGTTGTCGCGGACCTGGATAGAAGAAGGAGAAGTGGTCATGAGAAATTCTTGATGTGCCGGGCGCGCATGCAGCACCGTCCCGGCAGGTCGCTACAGGCGCCCTGACGGGGCGGCGGCAGCATCAGCCCTTGATGAAAGCCAGCAGGTCGGCATTCACCTGGTCGGCGTGCGTGTTGCAGGTGGCATGCGGCGCGCCGGCGTACGCCTTGAACTGGCTGCCCTTGATCATCTCGGCCGCCAGCTTGCCCGTGGCCTCGATGGGCACGACCTGGTCGTCGTCGCCGTGGATCACGAGCGTGGGCACGTCGATCTTCGCCATGTCGGGGCGGAAATCGGTTTCGGAGAAGGCCGTCACGCAGTCGATGGTGGCCTTGATGGAGGCCTGCAGCGCGATCTGCAGCGTCTGCTTGAACACGCCCTGGGACACCTTGGCGCCCGGGCGGTTGGTGCCGTAGAACAGCGTGCTGAAGTCGTCCAGGAACTGCGGCCGATCGGCAGCCAGGCCGGCGCGGATGCTGGAGAACAGCGACGCATCGGGGCCCCCGGGATGGTCGGCCGTCTTCATGAACAGCGGCGTCACGGCGCTGATGAGCGCGAGCTTGGCGACGCGTGAGCTGCCCTTGCGTGCGATGTAGCGCGTGACGTCGCCGCCGCCCATGGAAAAGCCCGCGAGGATCACGTCCTTCAGGTCGAGTTTCTCGATCAGCTCGGCGATGTCGTCGGCGAAGGTGTCGTAGTCGTAGCCGGTCCAGGGCTGGCTCGAACGGCCGAAGCCGCGGCGGTCGAACGCGATCGTGCGGTAGCCGCGCTCCGCGAAGAACAGCATCTGCGCGTCCCACATGTCGGCGCTCAGCGGCCAGCCGTGGCTGAACAGGATGGGCTGGCCCGAGCCCCAGTCCTTGTAGTAGAGCTCGGTGCCGTCGCGCAGGGTGAGTGTGGTCATGGTCTTCCTTTTCGGAATGGTGTGAAGGGGAAAAAAAGATGCAGGAAGGCGGGTGCGCTCAGCCTTGGCGCACGGACTCGAACAGGAACCACGTGCGCTGCTCGGCCTCGTCGATCCAGTTCTCCAGCACGCTGGCCGTGGCCACGTCGCCGTACTCGTCGCACACTGCGTGCGTGCCGCGCATGAAGCCGGCCAGGCGCTGGTTGTCCTCGCGCAGCTCGGCCAGCATGCCGATGGGGGTCACGAAGTCGGCGTCGTTGTCCGACAGGCGCTGCAGCCGCGCGGCGTGGCCGGTGGAGCGCAGCGTGGTGCCGCCCACCTTGCGCACGCGCTCGGCAATGGGGTCGACCGTGGCGAAGATCTGGTCGGCCTGCTCGTCCAGCAGCAGGTGGTAGTCGCGGAACGAGGGGCCCGACATGTGCCAGTGGAAGTTCTTCGTCTTGAAGTACAGCGCGAACACGTCGGCCAGCAGCACATTGAGCGCCGCGGAGATGTCGCGCGTGGCGTCGGCGCCCAGGTCGCTCGGGGTGTGCAGCGACGCGACGCGGCGCGCCTTGGTGCTGCTGGCCAGGGCCTTGGCGGCCTTGGTGGATTTTGAAGTAGCCATGTTTTTCCTTGGTACGCCCGGGTTGTCGGCGAAATTCATCTGTCGTCAGAGAGAAAGAAAGTGATGCACCGCGGGCTTGTCCGGCCCGATGTGAAAGCGCACGGCCTCGCTCTGCAAGTCGGCGTCGGCGTGCGAAACGCGGTGGTGCTGGCGCAGGTGCTCGGCCCACGATTCGACGAGGAACCACTCCATCACGCGCTCGGTGTCACCGGTGTGCTCGGTGATGCCCCATGCGTACGCCCCATCGCGGCGGCGCTCCAGCGAGAGGCGCTTCATCGCGTCGAGGAAGGCCGGGCGGTCTTCCTTGCGGATGCGGTACTCGACCTGGATCATCACCGGGCCACGGTCGTGCGCAATGGGCTCGGCCACCAGCGGTTCGGGCCAATGGTTGGAAGCCTGCAGGTCCGACTCGCCCGTGGGCAGCCGCGCACGGTGGAACAGCACGGCCACGATCACCAGGCCGATGGCGCCGGCCACCAGCGTGTAGGGCACGCCAATTTCCTGTGCAACCAGGCCCCAGCCGAGGCTGCCGGCCGCCATGGCGCCGTTGAACACGGTGAGGTACACCGCCAGCCCGCGGCCGCGCACCCAGTTCGGCAGGATGGCCTGCGCCACGCCGTTGAGCGTGGTCAGCGCAATGATCCAGCCCAGGCCCAGCAGCAACAGCAGCACGATGGCCAGCCACTTCGGCGGTGCGAACACGAGCGCGCCCATCACGGCGGCGGTAATCACCGAGGCCAGCAGCACGAGGCCATCGGCATCGAGCCGCTGGCGCAGCCGCGGCATGACCAGCGCACCGGCAATGGCGCCCGCGCCAACGGCGCCCAGCAGCACGCCGTAGAAGCCGGCGGTGCCGCCCAGCATCTGGCGTGCCACCAGCGGCAGCAATGCCCACACCGAACTTGCGAACAGGAAGAACACGGCCGCGCGCAACAGCACGCGGTGCAGTTCCTTGCTGGCGCGCGTGTAGCGCAGGCCGGCACGGAAGGCGCCGAGGAAGTTCTCCGACAGGCCGCTGTCGACCGCGGCCGGGCGCTTCCACCAGATCAGCGCGGCAATGACGAACACGTAGCTCAGCACGTCGGCGCCGTAGGTCAGGGCCGCACCGAAGCTCGCGAGGATCAGGCCGCCCGCCGCAGGGCCGATGGAACGCGCGATGTTGATGCCCAGCGAGTTCAGCGCCACCGCGCTCTTCAGGTCGGATCTGGGCACCAGCTCCGGCACGATCGACTGCCAGGTCGGCCCCATCAGCGCCGCGCCGATGCCGCCGACGAAGGTCAGCGCAATCAGGTACTCGACGGTGAGCGCGCCTGTGTGCGACAGCACCAGCAACGTACTGCTCACGCTGGCCAGCACCAGCTGCACGAAGATCAGGAAGCGCCGGCGATCGAGGATGTCCGACAGCACGCCCGCCGGAATGGCCAGCAGGAAGATCGGCAGCGTGGCCGCCGTCTGGATCAGCGCCACGGCCGTCGGGCTGGCCGACAGGTCGGTCACCAGCCATGAACTCGCCACGTCGCGCATGAAGCTGCCAATGTTGCCGAGCACAGTGGCGGTCCACAGCACGGCGAAGACGGGCTGGCGCAGCGGCGCGAAGCTGCCACCGCCGCCACCGGCTGGCTGCGCGGCTTTGGCGGCCTCAATCATTCTTGCGTCCCTGCAAGTCGTGCCAGGCCACCAGCAGGAAGCCGCCAACCAGTCCAAGGTGCTCGAAGAACGAGTTGGCGGCCATGAAGCGTTCCTGGCCCACCGGCATCTGCCAGAAGCGCAGCGCCACGAAGGTGGCGAACAGTGTGAACGCAGCCAGCGCCACGGCACCCAGCCAACGATAGAAGCCCGTGAGGATGAGCACCGAGGCGCCCAGCTCCAGCACGATGACGGCGGCCGCCATCGGTGCCGCGGGTGACACGCCGAAGTGGTTCATCTCGGCGATGGCCGAGCCGAAGTCCATCGCCTTGTTGAAACCACCCTGCAGGTAGGCCGCGCACAGCAGCAGCAGCGCGATCCAGCGCAGCACGGGTGAAGGTTGCCAGCGCATCGTCATCATCACACCGCCCAGCAGGCGCAGCCCAGCGCGCCCCAGAAACTCTTCAGATCGGCAATGGGCAGCTTGCTGCTCCAGGCCGTGGCGTGCTGGTGGCCGTGCACGTTGCAGTCGTTGGCACAGGCGCAATCCGCCGCCATGCGGCGGATCGTCTGCTGCAAGGGGCGCCCTTCCTTGTCGCCCCAGCCCGCGTAGCCACCGAAGGTGCGCGCGGGCGACCAGTCGGGCATGGCCGGCGGCGGTGTGCCTTCGTCAAGCGGCGCGAACGGCCCGGCGCCAAAGACCACCTTGCCGCCCACCATGGTGAGCAGCGCGGTGGTGCCGGCGATGTCCGATTCGGCGCAGGCGAAGAAGTCGCGGTCGGGCACCATCAGGTCGGCCAGCTGGCCGGCCTCGATGCGGCCCTTCTTGCCGACCTCGTTGGAGAACCAGGTGACCTTCTCGGTCCACATGCGCAGCGCCGTCTCGCGGTCGATGCAGTTGCGCTGCGGCGTGAGCTGCATGCCGCCCACGGTCTTGCCGGTGACGAGCCACGACAGCGACACCCACGGGTTGTACGACGCGACGCGCGTGGCGTCGGTGCCGGCGGACACGTTCACGCCCTTCTCGAGCATGCGCTTCACGGGCGGCGTGGCCTCGGCCGCGCCGGCACCGTAGCGCTCGACGAAGTACTCGCCCTGGTAGGCCATGCGGTGCTGCACGGCAATGCCGCCGCCGAGCGCCGCGATGCGGTCGATCGACTTCTCGGAGATGGTCTCGCAGTGATCGAAGAACCAGTTCAGGCCGGCCAGCGGCGTGTCGCGGTTGACCTTCTCGAACACATCGAGCGCGCGGTCGATGGTTTCGTCGTAAGTGGCGTGCAGGCGCCAGGGCCAGCGGTTCTGCGCGAGCACGCGCACCACTTCTTCCAGCTCGCCTTCCATCTCAGGCGCCATGTCGGGGCGCGGCTGGCGGAAGTCCTCGAAGTCGGCGGCCGAGAACACCAGCATTTCGCCCGCGCCGTTGTGGCGGAAGTAGTCGTCGCCCTGCTTGTATTTGGAGGTGGCGGTCCAGTTCAGGAAGTCCTGCTTCTCCTGCTTGGGCTTCTGCGTGAACAGGTTGTAGGCCAGGCGGATGGTGAGCTGGCCGGCATCGGCCAGCTGCTGGATCACCTGGTAGTCCTCGGGGTAGTTCTGGAAGCCGCCGCCCGCGTCGATGGCGCCGGTCACGCCCAGGCGGTTGAGCTCGCGCATGAAGTGGCGCGTGGAGTTCACCTGGTAGTCGAACGGCAGCTTCGGGCCCTTGGCCAGCGTGGCATACAGGACGGACGCGTTGGGCTTGGCCAGCAGCAGGCCGGTCGGGTTGCCGGCGCTGTCGCGCACGATCTCGCCGCCGGGCGGTGCGGGTGTGTCCTTGGTGTAGCCCACGGCGCGCATGGCAGCGCCGTTGAGCAGCGCGCGGTCGTACAGGTGCAGGATGAACACCGGCGTGTCGGGCGCCACGGCGTTCAGTTCCTCGATGGTCGGCAGGCGCTTCTCGGCGAACTGGTGCTCGGTGAAGCCGCCCACCACGCGCACCCACTGGGGCGCCGGCGTGATGGCGACCTGGCGCTTGAGCATGCCCATGGCATCGGCCAGGCTGCGCACGCCGTCCCAGCGCAGTTCGAGGTTGTAGTTGAGCCCGCCGCGAATGATGTGCAGGTGGTTGTCGATCAACCCCGGCAGCACGCGCTTGCCCTGCAGGTCGACCACGCGGGTGCCGGTGCCGGCCAGCGGCAGCACGTCTTCGCTGCGACCGACCCGCAGGAAGCGGCCGTCCTTGATGGCCACGGCGCTGGCCTCGGGGTTGGCGCGGTCCAGCGTGGTGAAGCGGCCGTTATGCAGGATCAGATCGGGGGCGGAGGAACTGGCCATGTCAGACTTCCTTTGGGCATGAGAGGGGGTCATTGCCGAGCCGGCAATGGCGGCACCGAGTGTGCCCAGGCACAGGCGGCGGCGTTGTTCGTCGAACAGATCGCTCATGACTCTTTGTGTGTGGTCGATACGGCGGCGGCTGCGGCAGCGGGCTCGGCCTTCGCGCGCTGCGGCAACTCGCCGAACACATGCGGCGCGACTTGGTGCTGCAGCCACGAGGTGGCCACGGTATCGGGCTTGATCACGCTCTTGATGAGCGGCGGGATCTGCTCGCCGAGCAGGATCCCGAGAAGCCCCACCAGGGCGATGACCGGCGGGGCCGGCGAGCGCACCTGGAACAGTGCGTAGATCACGCCGACCAGCAGGCCGAGCGCAAGCGACAGGACATAGGGCTTCATCTTCGTGCTCACCGCGGGATTCAGCCTTCGTGCGCGCCGAACATGGTCTTGGCGTAGGTCACGCCCAGGCCGTAGGCGCCGCCGAACTTCTTGGCGATGCCGGTGGTCAGCTCGTAGGTGTCGGTGCGAGCCCAGTCGCGTTGCAGCTCGAGCAGGTAT
This sequence comes from Variovorax sp. Varisp85, assembly GCF_047304045.1. Classification (NCBI taxonomy): domain Bacteria; kingdom Pseudomonadati; phylum Pseudomonadota; class Betaproteobacteria; order Burkholderiales; family Comamonadaceae; genus Variovorax; species Variovorax sp. Varisp85. The sequence goes on along the minus strand of NZ_JBGLYN010000020.1, from coordinate 32,521 downwards.
TGCAGCGAGGTCATGGGCTGCGCGCCGGCCTGCACCATGCGGTCCATCGCGCGGTTGTGCGCCTCGGCGGACACGTCGCCGCAGGCGTCGGCGATCACATACACCTCGAAGCCCTGGTCCAGCGCCGACAGCGCGGGGCCGACGATGCACACGCCGGTCCACAGGCCGGACAGCACGATGCGCTTCTTGCCGATCTCGTTGATGCGGTCGATCACGGCGGCATCTTCCCAGGTGTTCATCGAGGTACGGTCGAGCATCTTCTGGCCCGGGAAGGCGTCGGTGATCTCGCTGAACATCGGGCCCGAAAAACTCTTCTCGGCCACCGTCGTGAGGATGGTCGACACACCGAAGCCTGCGGCCGCGTTGGCTACCAGCGCAGCGTTGTTGCGCAAATTGACCGCGTCGATCGAGTGCGTGGCGAAGGCCATCTGCGACTGGAAGTCGATCATGACGAGCGTGTGGTCCTTGGGAGTGAGCAGCTTGGCGCCGGCGGTGGGGGTGGCTTTGATGGACATGAAATAACTCCGTGAATGGGATGGGACGAGAGATCGGCGAGAGAAAAAACTGGGGTTAACCCGTGAAGCAATCCTCGTTGGGAGCGAGGGTGCGTGTCTTGTCGATTAATGAGGCGGTTTGGACATTTGCCGTCGCGTGGCTCAGAACGCAGGCAGCTCGTTGGGGCGAAGGTCGAACACCAGCACTTCGGCGCCCTCACCCTGGGCCAGGTCGAGCTGGCGCACGTCGCGCAGCCGCACACCGTCGCCCTCGTTCAGGCGCTGGCCGTTGAGCGCCACGCTGCCGCGAGCCACATGGACATAGGCGTAACGGTCGGCATCGAGCGTGAGCGAGGCCTGCTCGGCGCCGTCGAACAGCCCTGCGTAGACGCGGGCGTCCTGGTGCACCGCGAGCGAGCCGTCGGTGCCTTCGGGCGAAATGATCAGGCGCAGGCGGCCGCGCTTTTCTTCCGGTGCGAAGTGCACCTGCTGGTAGCGCGGCGGCACGCCCTTCTTGGCCGGCACGATCCAGATCTGCAGGAAATGCAGCGCCTCGGTGGACGAAGAATTGAACTCGCTGTGGCGCACGCCGGTGCCGGCGCTCATCATCTGCACGTCACCGGGGCGGATGACCGAGCCGGTGCCCATCGAGTCCTTGTGCTCGAGCGCGCCGTCGAGCACGTACGAGAAGATCTCCATGTCGCGGTGCGGATGGGTGCCGAAGCCGCGGCCGGGGGTCACGCGGTCGTCGTTGATCACCAGCAGGTCGGAGAAGCCTTCCTGCTTCGGGTCGTGGTAATGGCCGAACGAGAAGGTGTGGCGGGACTTCAGCCATCCGAAGTCTGCGATTCCGCGGTCGGCGGCACTGCGAATTTCCAACATGGTTCATTCCTTTGCGGTTCTTGAATTCGATTGAATTCATAATTGGCATCGGAGGAGTTTCCGAGGCATGGGATGAATCATCGACCTTCAAGAAGGTCTTGTTGACGAACGTTTTTGCCATCTATCATCGAATTTTTCGATCATTGATCCGGGCACCATTTTTTTGAAGGAAACGCCGCATGCTCAAGCTCAGCCTGGAAGCCATCGAGGTGGTCGATGCGATCGACCGCCACGGCTCCTTCGCCGCCGCCGCCACGCGCCTGAACAAGGTGCCTTCCACCATCTCGTACGCCGTGGGCAAGCTGGAGGAGCAACTGGGCATGCAGCTGTTCGAGCGCAACGGGCCGCGCATCGCGCTCACGGACGCGGGCCGCGAGATGCTCAAGGAGGGGCGCTGGCTGCTCGGCGCGGCGAGCGACCTCGAATCGCGCATGCGCCAGATCGCCACCGGCTTCGAGTCGGAGCTGCGGCTCGTGCACGACTCGCTCATTCCCACGCAGTCGCTCATCGACGACGTCCGCGCCTTCGAAGAGCTGCGCTGCGGCACGCGGCTGCGCATCGGCTGCGAGGCGCTCACCGGCAGCTGGGAGGCGCTGCGCGAGGGCCGCGCCGACGTGGTCATTGCCGCTGGCGAAGGTCCGGCGGGCGGTGGCTACCAGGCCGTGATGGTGGGCAGTCTCGATTTCGCCTTCTGCGTCGCCCCTACGCATGCGCTGGCGCGTGTGATGCGCCCGGTGCGGCGAGGCGACCTGCTGGAGCACAACGCCATCGTGGTGAGCGACAGCGCGCGTACCTTGTCGGACCGCACCGTGGGCCTGCTGGCGGGCCAGCCGCGCATCGCGGTGCCGTCGATGACCGCGAAGGTCGCGTGCCAGGTGGCCGGGCTCGGCCACGGTTTCCTGCCGCGCGCCTGCGTCGAGGGCGAGTTGGCGCGCGGCACGCTGATTGAATTGCAGACCGAGGAGCCGCGCGCGCCGGAGGCGTTCTGGCTGGGGTGGAAGACAGGTGCCACGGGGCAGGCGCTGCAGTGGTGGGTGAAGCAGCTGAATCGGCCGTTGGTGCCGGCCTTATTGCCACGCTCGGCGTGATGCCGTGAGCCGCAGCCGGAAGCGGCGCGCGGATCAGCCGGCGTTCAGGCGACGCCAGCGCGCCGGCGGAGTCCCGATGTGCGCGGAGAACACACGCGTCAGATGGCTCTGATCGGCAAAGCCGCAGGTCGCGGCGATCTCCGCGATTGGAAGATCGGGCTGGCGCAGCAGGCGGCGCGCGGCATCGACGCGCTGCGCCACCAGCCACGCGTGCGGGGCCTGGCCGAAAGTCTGCTTGAAGGCCTTGCTGAAATGGCTGCGCGACAGCCCGCACTCGCGCGCCACCTCGGCGAGTGACACATCACTGGCCAGGTGCGCCATCAGGAAGGCCTTGGCACGGCGCTCCTGCCAGGGCGCCAGGCCTCGTGAGTCTGCATTGGCCACGCCCGCCGCGCCACCGTAGGCATGCAGCACATGGGCCTTCAATGCCAGCGCGAGGTGATCGACGAACAAGGTGCTCGCCTCTCCGGGCTGCATCAATGCCGGCAGCATCGCGCGGCCGAGGCTCGCCACCACGGTGTCGACCGTGCCCGCGTCGCAACGCAGTGCACGCACGCGGGGTACGTCCATTTCCTCTGCGAAGGAGTCGATGGTTTCGCGCGGCACGTGGAACAGCATCGAATGGAACGGACTGCACACATAGGCAGAGTTGCATTCCGACAGGTCGGTGATGTGAAAAGCGCCTTCCCGCTGCGGGCCGAGCCGCAGCACGGTGCCGCCGCTGCGAATCCGCCGGGAGCCGCCCGACGAGATTTCCACGCTGAGCACGAAAGCGTCTTCGGCCGGCAAGGGCGGCAGGACGAAAAGATGCGGGAGATCGTAGTGAAGGCGCGCAATGCCGAGCTCCGACCCCCAGCGCGACGTAGCGACGAGCGACGGGACGACATCGACGCCGTACTGCTTCGCCAGGTGTTGGCCGAATCGGTTGTTGGGGCAGTGTGCGGTCGGCATGTAAGCGAAGTGCTGTGGCGCTGTCCGGGCACATCTTAGTTCGGCAGGCACACCCCGCTCCGGGTCACCGACGATCCGTTGTTCGACCGACTGCAGTGAGTTGGTTTGTCCCGGATTCACCTGGACAACAAAAAAGCCCTGACGTGTTGTCACGTGAGGGCTTTTGGGCATTCCCCGGACTTCCGAGGATGAAAAGATGGTGGCCTGGGGCGGAATCGAACCACCGACACGCTTTCTGCCTCACTAGCCCGTTGATTTGATTGGGTTTTTACAATTTACTGAGGTCGGCAGTGTACCAATTCGAGGTACCTTACGACTGTCGCCGAAGAGCGATTTCGTGTGTGGTCTGCAGGCTCGCCGCTCAATGATATGAGGGCGTTCTGGCTTTACAACACAACGGGCGTGGGCTGCGCATCCGTGGCTCGACTACTGAGATGTTCCAGCCGCCAATGCATCAAGAGTTTGGCTTGGCTAATAGAGATGTCATCCTCAGAGATGGCGATGCATTGTTTGAGCACGATATCTTGGGATTGTTTTCCTTCTTTGACAAGGCGCCCATTGCACGAGGCTTCAACCGCAGCGGCGACCGCGTCAGCAGCATCCGCCGCTGCATCGGCGTCGTCGCCTGGAGGATAGACGAGCACGATTGAAAGGACATAAGGCGTCCCATCGCTGTGATTCAATTCCGCTCCGCCATCAATATCGAAGTACACAAATGAGATAAGAGATCCGTGGGGCTCAATCGCTTTGGCGAGCCTCTCCTCCACCTTTGTCGCTTTCATCCGATCCACGAATGCATCGGGAAATGCGGCGCGGTTGTATCGAGCAGCCAACCAGCTTCGGAGAGTGGAAAGGCCCTGCGGTGAAAGCGAATACGAGCTATCCGGCACGAACTTGGCGAGCTCCTCCTTTGGCACGATAGCTTTGCCGGTGGATACAAGCTCGATGGAAACTGCCTGCTCGCCCTGAAGCATGTCAATATGGAGTGTGCGCGGAGATTTTCCCCATGTGAAGTTGCCACCGCCTTTATTGACCAAACGGCCGATGATGACTTCGACATCCGGTTCAGCGTCGAGATTGTCACTAGCCAAGTCGCAATCATGCGAGATTACGACCACACAAGTCTGCTCGGCCTCTAAATGAGCGAGCCCCAGGGCGACGATTGCATCTGCCGGCAAAACGTGGCCCTGCCGCCAAGGTATTTCCCGCGACCAGAGCTGACTTGGCCCACTCATGAGGAGTTAGACCTCCTCCGGAAATGAAGGGCTACCAATGTCGGCGGCGTCCAATCGCGCTCGCCTTCCCCCCAAGAGAGCGTCGAGTTTGCTACGTGCAGATTGCCCACGGGTTTCGATGTCCATGAGTTGTTTTGCAACAGCAGTCCCGTTAGCTCCCTCGGCCAAAAGATCCAGAAACGACTTACCTCGTACAAGTTTGCGATCCAGCGCCGCCGACGTAGGCACAAAGCTCCTTCGCTTGAACTCTGCTGCAGCGTCAACCAAGGCACTGAGCTTTTCGCGATGCTGCAGTTTGGGCGTTTCACCATCGAGCCAGTTGTACAGCGTTTGGCGAGAGACGCCGAACACTGTTGGCAACCGGCTCATAGTTCGCCCAAATCCTGCTTTGACGGCTTCCATCTGCTTCGCAAATGGCCGGCCGCCGTTCAGAGATAGCTGTACCACGACCTCAAATGGGCGATAGCCTGTACGCAGGATGTAAAAGTCCTGTGTTTCGACGCCACCCGTTCCAGCGTCTCCGAATGTTGGGAGAGGAGGGCGGCCCTCAGTCGTTGCTCGTCGATGCACCGCCGGCGGAACTACATATCCCGTCGAGAAGGATTCTGCATCGAGCGCGATCATGGTGAATTCCAGACATCAAAGGCGTACGGCATCGCTGTGACATGAAAGGCCTTGTCAATAACACCATGGATTTCGCTTAGATGCTGTGCCACAGTGTCTTGCGAGTAAGTTTCACGTTGCTCAATGAACCCATCATTGTCGAGGATTGCGTGCGCTCCATCATGAGTGGTGAACCGCTCTTGGACTACTAGGTTTCCCAGGAGAAGATCCGGAGGGAAAGCCAGCGGTCCGGCTTGGAGAACCGCCCGAGCACGAAGCTTCACCGCTCCAAATGCGATAAAGGTTTCCGAGTAGGAGTGCAGCGGAGTTCCGTCTAAGCGCTCACTGAGCCCGAGCACTTCTGGCGCTAGATACCGGCCCATACTGTCTCCCGCTCGCGGGACAACTCGATCCAGATACCTCAGGCCGACACGCTCGGTGAAATCAAGCGTGACAACGTCATGCAGGATGGCCAATCCCTTCAAAAACTTCTCCGAGAAGAGCTCAAACTGGCCGTAGTTCGTCGATTGAAGAGTGAGCCGATCTTGGCTAAGAATAAAACTGTGAGTCCTATCAGCATTGCCAAACACATAGCTTTCATGCGCAACCGGAAGCGGTGTAGCCTGCCCGCTTTCATCCTGCACAATTTGAAGTACGACCGATTTTTGTGCGGTGTAGTCAGGGAACCCGGCTCTACGCAGGCTGTCCTGGATCGAGGGCAAGTACTCACTAAGGTTCAGAAGAGCATTAAAGCGCGCTTGGGCAACAGTGAAATAGACTGGCGGATGCTTGAGCGGCGTTCCCATGTATTCTCCGTTTTGCTGCGAGTTTACACTCCGGTTGACAAACTACCAGACGTAGGGCTTTACGGCAAGCCATCGCGCAAAAAACACCACTCCTGTACGGTTAGCTCTCAGCAACCACGGGAGCCAACGGACAGTTCGGCATACCCCAGTGTCCGATACCAGAACGCCGACCCAGCGCCGCATGATCATGCAGTCCGTCCGGACTAAGAACACCGGTCCGGAGATGGCAGTGCGCAGCCTCCTCCATGGCCTGGGATACCGCTACCGACTTCATCGAAAGGACCTCCCTGGGAAACCGGATATCGTTTTCCCAGGGCGAAGGAAAGCGATCTTCGTTAACGGTTGCTTCTGGCATGCCCACGAGTGCGCGAAAGGGCGCGCGCCCAAGTCTCGATTGGAGTACTGGGGCCCCAAGCTGGCGAAAAACGTGGCAAGAGATGCAGCAAACGCCGCGGCCCTTCGAGCCGAGGGCTGGACCATTCTCACCGTTTGGCAGTGTGAGCTAAGCGAGATGAAAGCGCTTGAGCAGCGTCTTCGAGCATTCCTTGATGAGCCATAGCGGAATTCGATCGACTTTTTGCTCGGACGCTTGTACGATTTGCGGGCCCACGGTGGGCACAGTTTTCAATGGAGATTTGATGGCACGGCCAATCGGGGTGGATCTTTTTGCGGGCGCAGGCGGCCTCTCTCTCGGCTTCGAACAGGCAGGTTTCGACGTAGTTGCGGCGGTCGAAATCGATCCGATCCACGCAAGCATTCATGCCTTTAACTTCCCTCAGTGTGCGGTCATACCTACTACGGTGAGAGATCTCACAGGCGAGGCCATCCGCAAAGCTGCCAAGATTGGTCGGCGAAAGGTTGACGTGGTGTTCGGCGGAGCTCCTTGCCAGGGATTTTCGATGATGGGGCGACGCGCCCTTGACGATCCTCGCAACTCACTTGTTCGAGACTTCGTTCGGCTTGTTCACGAGCTGGATGCCAAGTACTTCGTTTTCGAGAACGTGAAAGGGATTACGGTGGGGAAGCACGCTCAGTTCCTGGAAGAAGTTATCGAGGCGTTCGAAGCCATCGGATACTCGATTCGACTTCCCTGGAAGGTGCTGAATGCGGCCAACTACGGCGTTCCCCAGAACCGTGAAAGGCTGATACTCATGGGTTGCAAAAAGGGGCTGAAGCTCCCTGACTACCCTTTGCCGACAAGCCGTCCAGCTGGAACGACAGCGAAGGGGCTGCTGCTGCCTGAAAGCCCATCGTGCGCTGACGCACTAGACGACATTCCCGATGCCGAAGAGTTCGAAGAGCTCTGGAATACCGACCAAGTTCGTGCCAAATGGAAGCGCGGCAGCCAGTACGCGAGGGTGCTAAGGGGCGCAGCCATCGACCCTCAAGACTTTAGCTACGAGCGCAGATGGGATCCGAAGCTGCTCACGAGCAGTACGCGGACAGAACACACAGAACTCTCCCGCCAGCGATTCGCGGAGACGGAGGAAGGCGCAGTGGAGCCCGTCTCGCGCTTTTTCAAGCTTCCAAGCAATGGCGTCAGTAATACGCTACGAGCGGGTACAGACAGCGCGAGGGGGGCCTTCACGTCTCCCCGACCCATTCACTACAAGCACCCCCGTTGCATCACGGTAAGGGAAATGGCTCGACTGCACGGGTTTCCGGACTGGTTTCGCTTTCACCCGACCAAGTGGCACGGTGCGAGACAAATTGGCAACGCAGTTCCTCCTCCGCTAGCCCGCGCAGTTGCGGCGGCATTGATTTCTGCCATGAAAGTAACACCGGTCAAGCCCGCCGAATTGATCGAACTAGGCTCCGTTACGCTTCTTCGGTTTGGAATGAGCGAGGCCGCCGCCCACTTTGGCATCCCGGTTGCCATTGCCCAACGGGACCGCAAGGTACCGGAGCCATTGCCCATATCGAAACCCAAGAAGCTCCAACCTAAAAATTCAGATGCCCTTGACGTGCGGGACGAGCTCGTAGAAAGCCTCGCGTTCGAGAACTAGCTCCTCGAAGCCAGCGAGCTCAGAACGCCGAACGATTTTGAACTCAACGAAATAGATCCCGCCAGCGCGGGCAACCATGGCGACAGGAGCAACAGCCTCTACGGAAGGTGCGACCGTGAACGCGGCCCGCACTTGGCTGATGATCTGTTCGGGAAGAATTCGCTGATGCTTGTTCTTCGCTTCGGCGGTAATGATCAGGCGCTTCTTCACCTTATCTTCGTCCGTGAACTGCGCGGAGAATAGGGAATCAATCTCGGTTTTTCGCAACTTGATGCCCATTTGCAGATGATTGAGCTCTGCCACATCCAGTGGAGACTCCAGCGCAAAATGGGTCTCAACTACGGCGAGCTTGACTGCAACCTGGATCAGGTAGGTTTCATCGTCGCGGCCGAGTTCTTTGGAAGCAAGCGGCATCGACAGACTCTGAATCTGCCGATGAGGGATGTCGGGCCTATACGCAAACAAGTCCGGAAACGCTTCGTTCTGCCCGTGCTTGTACGGCACAAACTCCAAAACGTCACCGTCACCGGTTCGTTGACGCGCCGACCATCTCAAGTCCTTGAGCTTCTGAGGCCACATGCCTTCCGCGCCAGAGCCCCGAATGATGTCTTTGAAAAAATTCGCCGGGTTCTTCGCAGAAAGCGTGATGCCGTGATGCTCTTTGCACCACGCAATGGCCTCCACAAGATCGGCACTAGTAACAACCGTGCGCGCCAAGGTTTTAGAAATTGGGTCCCACAGTTGATCAAAGACGCGTTCGATCACAGGGGGCTTGCCCGATAGTTTGCGAGGAGGCATTTGCGGATGTTAGCTCGGCGCCCCCGCCCCCTTCCCTTCTTCAACCAGGAGCCCTCATCGGACCGAAAAATTGAACCGGATTTGCGCCGGGGCAAGTCCGACCCGAAATCCTCGCCACGCCCCCATACCCCCCTCGCGGCTGACAGCAAGCGTCCCTGTACGGACGGATTTCGCCCAATTGTCCAGCTGCTGCCACTCCAGCACAGCTCTTTTGGACCGCAGCTTGCATTGTCCAAAAACGACCGTATACGGACAGACCCTGCGGGCGTGTCCAAAATCTAGCTTGACAGTCTTTTGGACATGCAAGATGATTCGGACTCCCTTAACGAACACCTAGGCCCCACCATGTCCCGCGTCTTCGCTTATTGCCGCGTCTCCACCGCCGATCAAACCACCGACAACCAAGTACGGGAAATCGGGGCGGCAGGCTTCAACGTTATCGCCTCGCGAACGATCACGGAAACGGTGTCGGGGAGCGTAGCGGCTGCGGAGCGTGCGGGCTTCTGTCAACTCCTCAACAAGCTGGAGCACGGAGACGTGCTGGTGGTCACGAAGCTAGACCGCCTCGGGCGGAACGCAATGGATGTCCGGGCCACGGTAGAGGGTCTGTCGGGGATGGGGGTTCGAGTGCACTGTTTGGCCCTTGGGGGAGTAGACCTCACAAGCCCAGCGGGCAAGATGACCATGGGTGTTATCGCGGCCGTCGCGGAGTTCGAGCGCGACCTATTGGTGGAACGCACTCAGTCGGGACTGATGCGGGCCAAGGCAGAGGGCAAGGTGCTCGGCCGCCCCCAAAGCCTGGATAAGCGGCAGGTTGCTGAAGTCCAGCAACGCATTCGAAACGGGGAGGCGGTCGCCGCAATTGCCCGCGATCTCAATACCAGTCGTCAGACAATCATGCGAGTCAGGGATTCAATTGGCATCACGATAGATTGAGCGATCAGCGGAAGCCGGTGTTTCGCCGGAACAGAAAACCAAGGGTTTTCCCTAACATCTGCATGAGTATATAGATAGGTAAGAGATAGATAAGACTAGGCTAGCCCAGATAAGACTAGAAGAGCATAGATATCCCTGAGTATAGATATTATTGCTAGATACGGTATTGATATCTCTGTATTGATATCTCTGTATTGATATCTCTGTATTGATATCTCTACTCTGTATTGATATCCAAGGCAGTTGGCATTTAAATTATTATCGTCTGCCAGGGATGGCGAGAAATGAGCAGGATAAATACCTTCCCGCTTTTGACAGGCAATACAAAGCATCCGCACCCAAAGCCGGAGATTCACGCTTTATTGAGATACACTGGCGCTGTTCAACGCGCGGCTGCAGATGCGGCTTTAGCATGAGTTTCTGGATGCACATGCTGGGCACGGAAATCAGACTTCTCCTAGGCCAGGGACTTATCCTCAGACCCCAACCCTCCTAGAGCCCCAGGAAGGCACCAAATCGGGCCGCCAAGGCACGATTGACGAAGGGTCGCTAGGGCAGTAGCCAAATGCCACATCATGGCCTTATAGGCCCTGTTTTTCGTTTTTGTGTAACATTAATGTAACGATGGCCGATTGCGATAGATGCCGCTGACGCATCACCGAGCCAGCAAAGCTCCCGGGTCACGGCTTCCCGGCTACTCGCAAAGAAGTTTAGGCTTTTTGAATCCTACAAGAGTCCAAGCAGCCGGCCCGGTGATATCCGTTCGGGTCCGGGCCGCATACCCCACATAGTTGCAAGAACTGATCATCGTCGTTGGGGGACTGGTGATTGTGGTTGCAAAGAGTTGATTTCCGACAATAGAGGCATTCGTCGTTGACGACCCCCCGAAAGTGTCGGCTCGTTTTCTCGTCCAAATAAACGTCCGCCTTCCTGGTGCCGTGTCATACGCGCCGGACGGGAAGCCGTAGTCTTCAATGATTTCGGAAATTGGCTTTCCCACATAGCCCTGAATAATGGATGATGCACATCCCGTGAGCGCCGTGAGTACCACAGCGGAAAATAGTGACTTAACCATATTCCCTCTTATTCTTGCTTCATCGCCGCAATACTGGGGATGCGACCTGTCAATCTCAATTCCGCGAAATCTTCAGAGCATCAGCCTTTTTGCCCCTCCTCCTTTGAAGGCAAACCAAATGCAGGCTCGCGCCTTGGTGAAAGCTCGGCCTTCTGGCCCTTACCTTTCTTCCGAATGAGGTGGACAAGAAAGAACGCTGAAACAGCCAGCAGCACCCAGGTCAGCGGGTCAAACAACCGCGCTGCGGCCTTTGCAAAGAATGTCGTCACCGGCCCCGCGTCGGTGTACACCTGATCGGCACGCCTTCGCAATTCCAGTTCCCTCCTTGCCCAAGCCAGCGATTCCGGGCCTCGGACGTTTTCCCGAAGGAACTGGCGCTCTTCATCGGAACCAATCCCCGCCTCGATCTTGTCCATGTTCTGCAAGTAGTAGTCGGGCCGGACGCCCTTATCCCGCTTGTCGCTGTCGGCCAAGCGATCCGCGCCGACCGGCAGGCGGGAATCATTCGCCACCGTCTTAAGAGCAGCGCCGAGCGTGGCGGCGTCCTTGCGGGCCTGTACTTGCTGATCCTGCGCAATGCTGGCTTCGGTCTGGGCCACGCTGGCACCTCGTGTCCCCTCGGCTTCTACAAGTTGGCGGGTGGACTCTGCCAGGACGCCCGCCAGCCAAGCATCATGGGCAGCCTTCTCGGGGGGCTGGTAGGTGGGCAGCCGGGGCCAGTCCGAAGCCCTTCCAGCGACGGCCGAACTATCGGCGGCCTGAGCACCGGCAGCGGCACCACCCGCCACAACAAGCATGGCGACGACCGCCAGCAATTTCTCGAACGTTCTCATACGAACCCCTTGAGCGAAGTCTCTTCGTGCCTTGCACATCGAGGGAAGCCCTCAACTTAAAAATCCAAAGTTGGGTTATCCCAAAGCGGAATATAGCGTCAAAGGGTGTCCGGCGCGCTCAACTCTCAACCGTATCGCAAGCTACTGCGTCTGCTGGCCGAAGCACGGCGCGAGGCCGGGCTCACGCAGGCTGATGTCGCCAAGTACATGAGACGGCCCCAATCGTTCGTCTCCAAGTACGAGAGCGGGGAGCGCAGGTTGGACGTTGTCGAATTCGTTCAGGTATGCCGCGCCGTCGGCTTGTCTGCCACGGAGACAATCGCATCGATTGACAAGTAGGCGGCCTCCGCCTGACCTGTCTTCATGGGCCGGATTGAAATCGGGACCACCTATAAAGAGAGAAAGCACGTCCACTCGTACGCGCCCGCCGACTTACACCCTTTGCTCGCCGCTCGCGCGGTCAATGCGCGCCGGACCACTGCGCCAGCCTCGGAGCTACAGTCCCTGAATATCTTGCACGCCGTCTTCCAGCACGTCCAACGATGGGTAGCGAGCGATTTCGGCGGCCATACGCACCAGCGGCATTTGCCCGTAGTCACGCGCCACCATCCCAGCCCCAGCATGACCGGTGATCGCATCGTGTACGTCCTCCGGTATGCCCACCTCTCGGCATAACGTTTTGAACGTGTGGCGGAAACCATGCGAAGGGCTAACTGAAGTATCTAGACCCACAACGTCGCGCAAATATGCTGCCCAGCGCTTACCGAAGTTTGCGCCGTAAAAACCGGCTGGACTTGGCTTCAGCTTGGGGAACAACTGCCCACCTACCGGGACACTTTGCGCATATTCCAGAAACCCTCGCTCGACCAAATCAGGATGAAGCGGAATCATCCGCCGACTCCCTTCCGTCTTCACTCCGCGATCTGCGTCATCGTCATCTGGCATTGCCAGGATGCTCAAACAGGGAATCCCTTCCCTGGTCAGCACGTCTCTTGCGGCGAGTTGCGCCAGTTCTTCACGCCGTGCCCCCGTGTAATACATCAGCAGCGGCATCCAGTACCACGCTCGACCAAAATCCGCACGGGGCGCAGACCAGTCAACCTCAGTAAAAATCGGGCTCGTGAAAATGCTGCGCAGTTCGTCCTTGGTGTAATCCTTGCGCCGCCGTGATGCAGCGCCACGACTGCCAGCGGCCTTGGCTGCGGCCCTGCCAATGCCGCCCGCGATGACCGGATTTTCCGCAAGCAGCCCCAACCTCACACCGTGACTAAGCACGGCGGACAGGGCTCGCAGCTTGTTTCGGATGGTCGGCGCAGAAACCTTGGGTAGTCCCTCAGCTTCGGCTTTCGCGATCAATTGCTTTGCCGATAGCTTGCGGATGCCGTCTCCCTTTGCAGGCATTTGAGCCAAGTAGGCTCGATACTCACGGACAGTCTCGCGGCTGATCTTCTCGATAGAAAGATCGCCACAGAGTTCGATGAATTGCTTGAGTGTTGCTTCGTAGCCGTCCAGCGTCTTGCGGACGCCTCGCGTGTCGCCATCGTTGAGCTTCTTGTCGGCGCTGTAGGTCTTGAAGAGGTCAAGCAGTTTCGTTGGCCGCTTCGATGCCTTCCGCTTGGCTTCCACCGTCAGCGGCTCGTGTGGCAGAACATCAGGTTGCGCCGTCCAGTTGCCTTCGTACCGCTGCGATGCAAGCTCCGAAAGCCTGAGCCAATGTTCACGAAACGCGAGAACGAGGCGCGCATGCAGGCGAGCGTCTGCTGGCATCGGCATGCCGCTCTCTTTCAACGTCTGGGCAACATTGCGCTCCACGTCTCGCGCGAAGTCCATCTCCTCCAGGAGCCCCTCATTCAACGCCGTCCTGGCACTGACAAGGCGCGTGTACTCTTGGTATTGGTTGCCTTGCTCATTGACCCAGGTCTCAGCTTCGAAGAGCCATGACGCAAAGTCACCTGTGTTTTCGAGCTTCTGCTGCTCCGAGCGAAACCATCGCGCGGCCAGCTGCTGGATGTCTCGTTCGCCCAGCGCATCGAGACCGTCTGATTGAGCCCGAGCGAGCGCGAAAGCATCGTCCGATCTCGCCCACTCCTCGGCAAATCTCGTCTTCGCTTCGTACGGATCGCGGGTCTTGAGCGATCGCTTGTACTCGTGACCGAGCGCAGATCGCAACTCGGGCGGCACCTTGCGGCGCAACTGATAGATCCCAGTCGGGGACTTGAACGGCTGGGCCATGAACGAGCGTCGGCGAACAGTTGATGCGTCGCCGATTCTATGAAGCGTAAATGCCACGGTGTACCTGCTTGGTGTACCAAATCAAGCGGATAGCGAGGCGCCACAAACTGAAAAGCCCCTGATTCCGTTAAGAATCAAGGGCTTAGAAGAGTGGTGGCCTGGGGCGGAATCGAACCACCGACACGCGGATTTTCAATCCGCTGCTCTACCAACTGAGCTACCGGGCCATTGCATTTGAGTGCAGCCCTAAATTATACAGCGCTTCTGCGCCCTCTTGAAAGATCCACACCAAGTTGTTTGAGCTTTCGATAGAGATGGGTGCGTTCGAGGCCAGTTTTCTCGGCGACGCGGGTCATCGAACCATTCTCCATCGCGAGGTGGAACTCGAAGTACGCCTTCTCGAAACCGTCGCGCGCGTCGCGCAGCGGGCGGTCGAGATCGAAGCTCTGCGTCGACTGGGGGCCGGCGTCGGCCACGGGCACGGAAGCCAGCGAGGCCATCAGCAGGCTGTCGCCCGTCGTCGTGATGGCGGCCGCCTGGCTGCCGGCGACGGGCGCGGGCACCACGCCTGCAGCAGCGCGGCGCGCGCTCTCGCGCGCCAGGCCCTGCTCCACCGCCTTGAGCAGCTTCTGCATGGTGATGGGCTTCTCGAGGAAGGCGAACGCACCGATGCGCGTGGCGTCGACCGCGGTGTCGATGGTGGCGTGGCCGCTCATCATGATGACGGGCATGCTCAGCAGGCCGGCGGTGGACCACTCCTTGAGCAAGGTGACGCCGTCGGTGTCGGGCATCCAGATGTCGAGCAGAACGAGGTCGGGCCGCGCGCGCTGGCGCGCAGCGCGCGCCTCGGCGGCGTTTTCCGCGAGCTCCACGTTGTGGCCTTCGTCATTGAGAATTTCGAAGAGCAGGTCCCGGATGCCCAGCTCGTCATCGACCACGAGAATGTTTGCCATGAGTGCTGCTTGTTGTTTGCGCTGGTGTCTGCAATGTGTGTAGGGTCCGCGGGCCCATCCGTCGCCTGTGCGACGGATATTCGTGCGGCTCAGGCGGCGGAAGACTTTGAATCTTCGGTGTGAGCGGCCGCTGCCCGCGGCCCGCTTGCCAGCGCGAATGATAGCGAGACTTGCGCCCCTGCTACAGCCCCGTCGACGACACGGTTGGAAAGCTCGATGCGCGCGCCATGCTCGTCGGCGATTTTCTTGACGACCGCAAGGCCCAAACCGGTACCTTTTGTTTTCGTGGTGACGTAGGGTTCGAACGCGCGCTTCAGGATGTTCTCGGCAAAACCAGGGCCGCTGTCCTGCACGGTCAGGCGCACGCGCTGACCCGAATCTCCGAGCCGCGTGCGCACCACGACCTCGCCCGCCCTGCCGGTCCCGCTGGCGGCAGCCTCGGCGGCGTCCTGCGCGTTCTGCAACAGGTTGTGTATCACTTGGCGGATCTGCTGCGCATCGCCGCGAATGGGCGGGCAGCGCTCGTCGAGTTCGGAGCGCAGCGTGATCGGCAGGTTCTCCGCGCTGTAGAGCTGGAGCACGTCAACCAGCAAGGCGTTGAGATCCACCGGCTTGAGGTCGGCAGCGGGCAGTCGCGCGTAGTCGCGGAATTCGTTCACCAGCCGCTTCATCGCATCGACCTGGTCGACGATGGTCTTCACCGACTTCACGAGCACGGCCTGTTCGGGCGGCTGGACCTTGCCCGACAGTTTCATCTCCAGCCGCTCGGCCGAGAGCTGGATCGGCGTGAGCGGGTTCTTGATTTC
Organism: Variovorax sp. Varisp85; assembly: GCF_047304045.1. NCBI lineage: Bacteria > Pseudomonadati > Pseudomonadota > Betaproteobacteria > Burkholderiales > Comamonadaceae > Variovorax > Variovorax sp. Varisp85. Next base: position 16,823 of record NZ_JBGLYN010000020.1, on the reverse strand, counting down.
ATGTGCCAGCCGGCGCGCGACCTCGCCCCAGGCCTGCGCGCGCTGGGCCGAGACGATCTCGGAGATGTCGTCGAACACCAGCAGCCGTGCGGCGCCGGGCAGTTCCGCGCCGCGCGCGACGATGTTGATGGCGCCGTCCTGCTGCGGCAGGTCGGTGCCGGAAGCGTGCAGTTCGAAGGCGTGTTGCCAGTGGTCGAGGCCGTGCTGCACGCGCTCGACGAGAAAGTCCTCGAATTGCTGCTGCACCTTGGCGCCGAAGTCGGCCAGGCCCGGCACGTCGACGAGTGCCCGGCCTTCGTAGGCCGCGAGCGGCGCGCGCAGCACACGGGTCGCGCCCGGATTGGTCGACAGCACGGTGCCCTTGGCGTCGAGCACGATCACGCCGGAGGTCAGGTTGTCGAGAATGGTCTGCAGGTTGGCGCGCGCGGCATCGAGCTCGCCCACGGTCTTCTCGACGGCGCCGCGGGCATCGGCCAGCTGCTGGGTCATGACGGCGAACGAGCGCGTGAGGCCGCCCAGTTCGTCCTTGCCCTGAAGCACCGCGGTGGGCCGCAGGTCGCCGGCGGCCACCTGGCGCACACCGTCGGCCAGCACGAGCAGCGGCCGCGCGAGCTGGTTGCCGAACAGCACGGCCAGCAGCACCGCACCGAACACGGCGAGGAACAGGCTCAGCGTGAGCGTGCCGATATACATGCGGCGCAGGCCCTCGCGAGCGAGCGCCCGCTCCTGGTATTCGCGGTTGGCCTCCTGCACGGCCAGCGCGTTGGCGACCACGGCCGGCGGCAGCGGCCGCGTGACTTGCAGATACCGGGGCGCGGTGTCGAAGTCGAAGCCCGGCCTCTGCACCATGGCGAGCGCGCGCACGCTCGCCACCGGCGGGGTCGCGCCCGGTGGGGCGGTTTCGTCCAGACCCTCGACGTGCGCGACGGCGCGCTCCGGTCGGACCTGGCGGAACTGCTGGGGGGTCGGACGCTCGGGGCTGAGCTGGAAACGGGAGCTGCCGGCGCTGGCCACCAGTTGCCCGGAACCGGTCCAGAGGATCACGTCGGTGGCCTCGAGCTGGTCGCGGATGCGTTCGAGCACCAGGCCCGCGCTCGTGTCGGGCACCTGCGCCAGCTGTGCGCTGGCGCCGCGCGTCTTGGCGGCGAGATCGTCTGACAGCGAATCGAGCGTGGCGCGCCCGAGGTTCAGGCCGGCATCGAGCGCACCTTCGACCTTGACGTCGAACCAGCTCTCGATCGAGCGCGCAACGAACTGATAGGACACCACGTAGACCAGCGCCCCGGGCACCACGGCCACCAGCGCGAAGATGGCCGCCAGCTTGATGAGCAGCCGGCTGCCGAACTTGCCTTGCCGCAGCCGCCGCAGCAACCGGAAGGCGACCCAGCCGATCACCAGCACCAGCAGCACCGCCACCACGACGTTGATGCCGAACAGGCGCACGTAGTAGCGCTCGTACAGCGCGCGGTTGTTGGTGGCCTGCGCCAGCAGGAACATCAGCACCAGGCCGATGGCCGTGACCAGCGCGGCACCGACGCCAATGGCCCAGCGCGTGGCCCGCGCGCGGCGCGCGGCCGGCGTGGCCGCTGCGCCGCTGCGCCCGGAAATGCTCACTTCTGCTTCTCCATTGCGAGCCGGGCCGTGCGCTCGGTGGCGATGTTCCAGTCGGCCTGCCCGACCACGCCGATCTGGAACGGGCGCGGCAGCTGCGAGGTGTCGAGCCGGAAGCGGAAGGTGACCTGGTGCAGCGGATCGTCGCCGACCTCCGACACGTCGGCCAACCGCAGGCGGCCGACGCGCTTGATGGCGTCGAGCGCATCGGCCAGCGTGTCGAAGTTCTGGTTCAGCGAGATGCCCAGGCCGGCCGCGCCCGTCATCGGCGCTGCCGATACGTTGAGCCGCCAGCGGCGCGTGAGGGGCTGGTAGGCCAGTCGCATGTGGCGCGTGACCTGGGCGACTTTTCGGTCGGTCCAGTACCAGCGCTCCTGGTAGAGCTCGGCCTCGGCCACGAAATAGATGGCGATGCCCTTGTCGAGCACCTCCTCCACCAGCGAGGGCAGTTCGAACTGCACCGCAGCACTGAAATAAACGCCGTCGTCGGCCTGTTCGAGGCGCATCTGCGTGATCGACGCGCCGGTGCGGGCCTGGGCGGCCGCCGGAGCCGGCAGCCAGGCCATGCACATCGCCCAGGCCCAGAACAGGATGGGCAGCCAGACCGGCCAGCGCCGCTCAGTGCGGGCGCTTTTCAAGCAGGGCGTAGAAGAAACCGTCGTGGTCACCAGAGGGATTGTCCGGGACGCCGCGGGCATTCGACCCGCTTTGGGGCAGCAAATGGCCTGGCGATGGCAGCAATCGGGCGTCGGTGTTGTGTACAAGAAACGCATCAATTTGTTGCGAACCTTCTTCGCGAAACACGGAGCAGGTGCAGTAAAGGAGCCGGCCGCCGCGCCGCACCAGCGGCCAGAGCGCGGCCAGCAACGCGGCCTGCTGGGCGGCGAGCTGGGCGGTGTCGCTCTCGCGGCGCAGCCAGCGAACGTCGGGATGGCGCCGCACGATGCCCGAGGCGGTGCATGGCGCATCGAGCAGGATGGCGTCGAAAGGCGTGCCGTCCCACCACTGCGCCGGACGCCCCGCGTCGGCCACGAGCACCTTGGCGCTCAGTCCGAGGCGGGCGAGGGTTTCGTCGATGCGGCGGCTGCGGGCGGCATCGACTTCGAGCGCGGTCACGTCGATGGCGCCGGGAGCCGCCATTTCGAGCAGGTGCGCGGTCTTGCCGCCGGGAGCCGCGCAGGCATCGAGCACCCGCAGCGGCACTGCGGCACCGGGCTTCGCCGGCAACAGGCCTTCGAGCAGCAGCGGCGCGGCCATCTGCGCAGCGGCATCCTGCACCGAGCAGGCACCGTCGGCAAAGCCGGGCAGTTGCTGCACGGGGCGTGCACGCGTCAGTTGCAGGCCGCTGGGACCCACGCGCGTCGCGCCGAGACCGGCGGCCTCCAGCTCCACAAGATAGGAAGCCGCGGTCGACTTCTGAACATTGACCCGCAGCGTCATCGGCGCCTGCGCGTTGTCTGCGCCCAGCACCCGTTGCCACTCGCGCGGATGGTCGCGCTTGAGGCGCTCGATCCACCAGCGAGGGTGGTTCCATTGCGCGACCGGCTCGGAGTCGGTGGCGGCCACCAATTCGTCGCGCTCGCGCAGGAAGCGCCGCAGGCAGGCGTTGATGAAGCTGGCCTGCGCCCGCGTCGCGGGGTTGCGCTTGGCGGCCTCGACGGCCTGGTCGACCAGCGTGAACGGTTCGTAGGGCGCGCGCTCGGCGTCCCAGGCCAGCGCCAGCGCGGTGCACAGCAATGCATCGGGCAGGGGCGGCGGCGTGCGCTTGGCCAGGTGGCGGCGCAGCGCTTCGGCGCGGCCGAGCCATCGCAGCACCTGGAAGCCGAGCGCCTGCACGCCGGGCCGCAGCGCGGGCTCGACGGCTTCGAACGCGACGGAACCCGAGGTGCCGGCGCGGATCGACGCCAGCGCCGCTGCGGTCAGTTGCAGCTGGCGCCAGAGCGGGGGCTGCAATGACGGCGTGCCGCTGCTGCTCGAGGAAGGATCGGAAGGTAGTTCTGACAAGTTGGGACGATGGTAACGGGCGCCCGAAAAGCCGGGCGCCACGCAATGGAAAGATGGAAAAGAATCGCGCCGGGTTCGTTCAGAGCAGTGGCGCAGCCGGACGCAGACGCACGGCCCATGCCACCAGCAGTGCCGGGAATTGCGCGATCGCGGCGTTGTAGTGCCCCACCGCCTGATTGAACTGGCCCCGAGCGATCTCCGCCGCGGCCGAAGGCTCGGGCCACGCGATCGGCTCGCTGGCGCTGGGCGACATGGCCTCGGCCCCGGGCTGCAGTTGCGCCGGCCGCGACAGCGTGCCGTCGGCATCGAACACCGTCACTTCGTCCGGGTGCTGGCGGCGCCATGCATTGGCCCACACCTGGAGCGCAGTGGCCAGCGCGGCCATGCCGCCGCTGTCCAACGGGTGCAGCCGGGTCGCACCGAGCAAGGTCGCGAGCTGGGTCGTCGCGGCCTGCAATGGCGCGATGGACGACAGCGACTCCCCCGTTGGCGCTGCTTCTGGCGCTGGCGCGGCGGTGATGCTGGCCTGCACGAAATCCAGCTGCTTGCCCAGGGCCGCGTCGAGCAGGCCGTAGGCCTGCAGCACAGCCGCGCGCAAACGCACCAGCCGGTTGTAGGCACCGACAAACCAGAACAACAGGATCGCAATGACGATCCAGCTGGCCAGCGATTCGGGCAACACGCTCATCGACGACAACGCCTCATGGAAAACACAAAGAAAAACGCCCCCCAACCGGGGGCGGTCGGGGGGCGTGTGTACCGGTCATGGCCGGTGATGCTACCCAGTTATTCGGTCGCAGCGCCTTCGCTGGCGTCCGCCGTACTGGTCGTCGCATCGCTGTCGGCGGAGCCTGCCAGTTCGGCAGCTTCCGATTCGGCGATGGCGCGGCGCTCGGCTTCGTCCATGGCGTCCTTGACCTTGCGGGCCTGGTGGTACGCCATGCCGGTGCCTGCGGGAATCAGGCGGCCGACGATGACGTTTTCCTTCAGGCCGCGCAGCTCGTCGCGCTTGCCCATGATCGCGGCTTCGGTCAGCACGCGCGTCGTTTCCTGGAACGACGCGGCCGAGATGAACGAGTCGGTCGACAGCGATGCCTTCGTGATACCGAGCAGCAGGTTGGTGAACGTCGCGGGGATCTTGCCTTCGGCGCGCAGGGCGTCGTTGGTGTTGAGCATTTCGCTGCGTTCGACCTGTTCGCCGGAGATGTAGCCGGTCTCGCCGATGTTGTCGACCACGACGCGGCGCAGCATCTGGCGAACGATCACCTCGATGTGCTTGTCGTTGATCTTCACACCCTGCAAACGGTACACGTCCTGCACTTCGTCCACGATGTAGCGCGCGAGTTCTTCCGAACCCAGCAGGCGCAGGATGTCCTGCGGGTCCGCCGGGCCGTCGACCACGCTTTCGCCCTTGTTCACCACCTGGCCTTCGTGCACCAGGATGTTCTTTTCCTTCGGCACGAGGTCTTCCCAGACCGTGCCTTCCGGATCGGTGATCTGCAGGCGGATCTTGCCCTTGGTTTCCTTGCCGAACGACACGGTACCGGTCATTTCGGCCAGCATTCCCTTGTCCTTAGGCGAACGGGCTTCGAACAGCTCGGCGACGCGCGGCAGACCGCCGGTGATGTCGCGGGTCTTCTGGCCTTCGACCGGAATACGCGCCAGCACCTCGCCGGGGCCCACGTCCTGGCCGTCGCGGATCTGCACCAGCGCGCCGATCGGGAAGCCGATCGTCACCGAGTGATCGGTGCCGGGGATCTTCACTTCCTGGCCTTGCGCATCGATCAGCTTCACCTGCGGGCGAACGACCTTGGCAGCGCCGCGGCGCTTCGGATCGATCACGACCAGGGTCGACAGACCGGTCACTTCGTCCACCTGCTTCGCAACCGTGAGGCCTTCCTCGACGTTTTCGAACTGCGTCTTGCCGGCGAATTCCGTGATGATCGGGCGGGTCAGCGGGTCCCAGTTGGCGAGCACGTGGCCGGCCTTGATCTGCTGGTCGGCCTTGACCGTCAGCGTGGCGCCGTACGGCACCTTGTGACGTTCGCGCTCACGGCCGTGCTCGTCATGGATGACGATCTCGCCCGAACGCGAAATCACGACCAGCTCGCCCTTGCTGTTGGTCACGTAGCGCATCGTGGCATTGAAGCCGATCGAGCCGTTCGACTTGGCTTCCACGCTCGAAGCGATGGCAGCGCGCGAAGCGGCGCCGCCGATGTGGAAGGTACGCATCGTCAGCTGCGTGCCGGGTTCGCCGATGGACTGGGCAGCGATCACACCAACGGCTTCGCCGATGTTGATCAGGCCGCCGCGGCCCAGGTCGCGTCCGTAGCAGGTCGCGCAGATGCCGAAGCGGGTTTCGCAGGTCAGCGCGGTGCGGACCTTGACTTCGTCGACGCCCTGGGCTTCCAGGACTTCGATGTTGTCTTCGTCGAACATCTCGCCGGCCTTCAGCAGCACCGAACGGTTTTCCGGGTGCAGCACGTCGTCCGCAGCCGAGCGGCCGAGGATACGGTCGCGCAGCGATTCGATCACTTCACCGCCTTCGACGATCGCGCGCATCAGGTAGCCGCCGTGCGTGCCGCAGTCCTGCTCGGTCACGACCAGATCCTGCGTCACGTCGACCAGACGACGGGTCAGGTAACCCGAGTTCGCCGTCTTCAGCGCCGTGTCGGCCAGACCCTTACGGGCACCGTGGGTGGAGATGAAGTACTCCAGCACGTTCAGGCCTTCGCGGAAGTTCGCGGTAATGGGCGTCTCGATGATCGAGCCGTCCGGCTTGGCCATCAGGCCCCGCATACCGGCCACCTGGCGAATCTGCGCTGCGGAACCGCGGGCGCCCGAGTCGGCCATCATGTAGATGGAGTTGAACGACTCCTGCTCGACTTCCTTGCCGTGGCGGTCGATGACCTTCTGCTTCGAGAGCTTGGCCATCATGACCTTCGACACTTCGTCGCCGGCCTTGCCCCAGATGTCCACCACCTTGTTGTAGCGCTCGCCGGAGGTCACGAGACCGGAGACGTACTGCTGTTCGATCTCCTTCACTTCCTTGGCCGAGCGTTCGATGATGCCGTGCTTTTCAGCGGGCACCAGCATGTCGTCGATCGCGATCGAGATGCCGGCCTTGGTCGCCAGGCGGAAGCCGTTCTGCAGCAGCTTGTCGGCGAACACGACGGTCTCTTTCAGGCCGCACTTGCGGAACGAGACGTTGATGAGCTTGGAGATTTCCTTCTTCTTCAGCGCCTTGTTGATGTTCGAGAACGGCAGGCCCTTCGGCAGGATCTCGGACAGCAGTGCGCGGCCCACGGTGGTGTCCACGAGCGAGGTCGACGGCGTGAAGACGCCGGTTTCCTTGTCCTTGGTGTACTCCGTGATGCGCACCGCCACCTTGGCGGTGAGTTCGACTTCGTTGGCGTCGAGCGCGCGCTGCACTTCACCGATGTCGGAGAAGATCAGGCCCTCGCCCTTGCCGTTGATGCGGTCGCGGGTCGTGTAGTACAGACCCAGCACCACGTCCTGCGAAGGAACGATCGACGGTTCGCCCGAGGCCGGGAACAGCACGTTGTTGGAGGCCAGCATCAGCGTGCGGGCTTCCATCTGCGCTTCCACCGACAGCGGCACGTGGACAGCCATCTGGTCGCCGTCGAAGTCGGCGTTGAAGGCCGCGCAAACGAGCGGATGCAGCTGGATGGCCTTGCCTTCGATCAGGATCGGCTCGAAGGCCTGGATGCCCAGGCGGTGCAGCGTCGGAGCGCGGTTCAGCATGACCGGGTGCTCCTTGATGACCTCTTCCAGGATGTCCCAGACCACCGGCGTGCCCGATTCGACTTCCTTCTTGGCAGCCTTGATCGTCGTCGCGATGCCCATGGCCTCGAGGCGCGAGAAGATGAAGGGCTTGAACAGCTCGAGCGCCATCAGCTTCGGCAGGCCGCACTGGTGCAGCTTGAGCGTCGGGCCCACCACGATGACCGAACGGCCCGAGTAGTCGACGCGCTTGCCCAGCAGATTCTGGCGGAAGCGGCCGCTCTTGCCCTTGATCATGTCGGCCAGCGACTTCAGCGCGCGCTTGTTGGCGCCCGTCATGGCCTTGCCGCGGCGGCCGTTGTCGAGCAGCGAGTCGACAGCTTCCTGCAGCATCCGCTTTTCGTTGCGCGCGATGATTTCCGGAGCCTTCAGCTCCAGCAGGCGGCGCAGGCGCGAATTGCGGTTGATGACGCGGCGGTACAGGTCGTTCAGGTCGGAGGTCGCGAAGCGGCCGCCGTCCAGCGGCACCAGCGGACGCAGGTCCGGCGGCAGCACGGGCAGCACGTCGAGCACCATCCACTCGGGCTTGATGCCCGACTTGCGGAAGGCTTCCAGCACCTTCAGGCGCTTGGAGTTCTTCTTGACCTTGACTTCGGAGCCGGTCAGGTCGCCGCGCAGGCGTTCGATCTCGCTGTCGAGTTCGATGCCCTCGAGCAGGTCCTTGATGCCTTCGGCGCCCATCTTGGCGACGAACTCGTCGCCGTATTCCTTGCGCTTCGCGTCGTAGTCGTCCTCGGACATGATGCCGAACTTCTTCAGCGGGGTCATGCCAGGGTCGGTGATCACGTAGGCTTCGAAGTACAGCACGCGTTCGATGTCGCGCAGCGTCATGTCGAGCACGAGGCCCAGGCGCGACGGCAGCGACTTCAGGAACCAGATGTGGGCACAGGGCGCGGCCAGGTCGATGTGACCCATGCGCTCGCGGCGCACCTTGGTCTGCGTGACTTCGACGCCGCACTTCTCGCAGATCACGCCGCGGTGCTTCAGGCGCTTGTACTTGCCGCACAGGCACTCGTAGTCCTTGATGGGGCCGAAGATCTTGGCGCAGAACAGGCCGTCGCGCTCGGGCTTGAACGTGCGGTAGTTGATCGTCTCGGGCTTCTTCACTTCGCCGAAAGACCACGAGCGGATCTTCTCGGGCGAAGCCATGCCGATCTTGATGGCATCGAAATGCTCATCGGGCGTGAATTGCTTGAACAGGTCGAGTAGCGATTTCATAAGACTCTTTCCCTTTTCAACTTAAGAACGCTCAAGCTCGATGTCGAGCCCCAGCGAACGGATTTCCTTGACCAGCACGTTGAACGATTCCGGCATGCCGGCTTCGATCGAGTGCTCGCCCTTGACGATGCTTTCGTACACCTTGGTACGGCCTTGCACGTCGTCGGACTTCACGGTCAGCATTTCCTGCAGGACGTAGGCGGCGCCGTAAGCTTCCAGCGCCCACACTTCCATTTCCCCGAAACGCTGGCCGCCGAACTGCGCCTTGCCGCCCAGCGGTTGCTGCGTGACGAGCGAGTACGGGCCGGTCGAACGGGCGTGCATCTTGTCGTCCACCAGGTGGTGCAGCTTCAGGAAGTGCATGTAGCCGACGGTGACGGGGCGTTCGAACTGGTCGCCGGTGCGGCCGTCGAACAGGTAGGCCTGCGTGCGCGTATCGGTCAGGCCCTTGAGCTTGGCGATGTCGTCCGGGTAGGCGAGCTTCAGCATGCCGCGGATTTCTTCTTCCGAAGCACCGTCGAACACAGGCGTCGCGAAGGTCGCGCCGTTCTGCAGGTTCGCTGCCATTTCGAGCAGTTCGGTGTCGTTCAGCGAGCTGATGTTTTCCTGGCGGCCCGAGCCGTTGTACAGCTGCTCCATGAACTTGCGCAGCTCGGCCACCTTGGCCTCCTGCTGCAGCAGGTCACCGATGCGCTGGCCAATGCCCTTGCCGGCCCAGCCCAGGTGCACTTCCAACACCTGGCCCACGTTCATCCGCGAGGGCACGCCCAGCGGGTTCAGGCAGATGTCGCACGGCGTGCCGTCGGCCATGTGGGGCATGTCTTCGACCGGAACGATCTTCGACACCACACCCTTGTTGCCGTGGCGGCCGGCCATCTTGTCGCCGGGTTGCAGGCGGCGCTTGACGGCCAGGTAGACCTTGACCATCTTGAGCACGCCCGCGGGCAGCTCGTCGCCCTGCGTGAGCTTCTTGCGCTTTTCTTCGAACGCGAGGTCGAAGCTGTGGCGCGTCTGCTCCAGCGAGTTCTTGATCGACTCGAGCTGCGTGGCCACTTCGTCTTCCGCCGGGCGGATGTCGAACCAGTGGAACTTCTCGACCGACGACAGGTAGGCCTTGTCGAGCTTGGTGCCCTTGGCCAGCTTGTTCGGGCCGCCGTTGGCGACCTTGCCGGTCAGCAGCTTCTCGATACGGTCGAACGCGTCGGCTTCGACGATGCGAAGCTGGTCGTTCAGGTCGAGGCGGAAGCGCTTGAGTTCATCGTCGATGATCTGCTGGGCGCGCTTGTCGCGCGTGATGCCTTCGCGGGTGAAGACCTGCACATCGATCACGGTGCCTTGCGAGCCCTGGTCCACACGCAGCGAGGTGTCCTTCACGTCGGAAGCCTTCTCGCCGAAGATGGCGCGCAGCAGCTTCTCTTCAGGCGTCAGCGTGGTCTCGCCCTTCGGCGTGACCTTGCCCACCAGCGTGTCGCCCGGCTGCACTTCGGCGCCGACATAGATGATGCCGGATTCGTCGAGGCGGTTGAGCTGCTGCTCGGCCAGGTTCGGGATGTCGCGCGTGATTTCTTCAGCGCCCAGCTTCGTGTCGCGAGCCATCACCACCAGTTCCTCGATGTGGATCGAGGTATAGCGGTCTTCGGCAACGACACGTTCCGAGATCAGGATCGAGTCTTCGAAGTTGTAGCCGTTCCAGGGCATGAACGCGATCAGCATGTTCTGGCCGAGGGCCAGTTCGCCGAGGTCGGTCGATGCGCCGTCGGCCACCACGTCGCCCTTGGCGATCTTGTCGCCGCGCTTGACGATCGGACGCTGATGAATGTTGGTGTTCTGGTTCGAACGCTGATACTTGATCAGGTTGTAGATGTCCACACCGACTTCACCGGCAGCCGCTTCGGCGTCGTTCACGCGCACCACGACACGGGTCGCATCGACGTAGTCGACGATACCGCCACGGGTGGCCGTGACCACGGTGCCCGAGTCGACCGCGGAGACGCGCTCGATACCGGTACCGACCATCGGCTTCTCGGGACGCAGCACGGGCACGGCCTGACGCTGCATGTTGGCGCCCATCAACGCGCGGTTCGCGTCGTCGTGCTCCAGGAACGGCACGAGCGATGCGGCCACCGATACGATCTGTGCGGGCGACACGTCCATGTACTGGATGCGCTCGGCACCGACCAGGATCGATTCGCCGGCTTCACGCGCGGAGACCAGGTCGCCGGTCAGCACGCCGTCCTTGTCCAGGGCCGCATTGGCCTGGGCGATGACGTACTTGCCTTCCTCGATGGCCGACAGGTAGTCGATCTCGTGGGTGACCTTGCTGTCCACCACGCGGCGGTACGGCGTCTCGATGAAGCCGTATTCGTTCAGGCGGGCGTACAGGGCCAGCGAGTTGATCAGGCCGATGTTCGGGCCTTCAGGCGTTTCGATCGGGCACACGCGGCCGTAGTGGGTCACGTGCACGTCGCGCACTTCGAAGCCTGCACGTTCGCGCGTCAGACCGCCCGGGCCAAGGGCCGACACGCGGCGCTTGTGGGTGATTTCGGACAGCGGGTTCGTCTGGTCCATGAACTGCGACAGCTGCGACGCACCGAAGAATTCCTTCAGCGCGGCCGAGATCGGCTTGCTGTTGATCAGGTCGTGCGGCATCAGCGGCTCTTGTTCCGCTTGACCCAGACGTTCCTTCACGGCCTTTTCGATACGTGCCAGGCCGGTGCGGTACTGGTTCTCGGCCAGTTCGCCGACGCAACGCACGCGGCGGTTGCCCAGGTGGTCGATGTCGTCGACTTCGCCGTTGCCGTTGCGCAGGTCGACGAGGATCTTGACCACGGCCAGGATGTCTTCGTTGGTCAGCACCATCGGGCCGGTCGACTCGTCGCGGCCGACCTTGGCGTTGAACTTCATGCGGCCGACGCGCGACAGGTCGTACGTGTCCGGGTTGTAGAACAGGCGCTGGAACAGCGCTTGCACGGCGTCTTCCGTCGGCGGCTCGCCGGGGCGCATCATGCGGTAGATGGCCACGCGGGCGGCGAATTCGTCCACCGTTTCGTCGATGCGCAGCGTCTGCGAGATGTACGCGCCCTGGTCCAGTTCGTTCGTGTAGATGACCTGGATGTCCTGCACGCCAGCCGTACGCAGCTTCTTCAGCAGCGCTTCGGTCAGCTCGTCGTTGGCCTTGGCCAGGATTTCGCCGGAGTCGGCGTCGACGATGTTGCGGGCGATCACGCGGCCGACCAGGAAGTCTTCCGGCACGCTGATGTGCGTGGTGCCGCCCTGCTCAAGCTCACGCGTGTGACGCGCGGTGACGCGCTTGTCCTTGGCGACCACGACCTTGCCCGACTTGTCAGTGATGTCGAAGCGCGCGACTTCGCCGCGCAGGCGCTCGGAGACGAACTCCATCTGCGCACCGCTGTCCATCAGGCGGAAGTTGTCGTTCACGAAGAAGTTCGCGAGGATCGATTCCGGGTTCAGGCCGATGGCCTTCAGCAGGATCGTGACCGGCATCTTGCGGCGACGGTCCACGCGGAAGTACAGCATGTCCTTCGGGTCGAACTCGAAGTCGAGCCACGAACCGCGGTAAGGAATCACGCGGGCCGAGAACAGCAGCTTGCCCGAGCTGTGCGTCTTGCCCTTGTCGTGTTCGAAGAACACGCCCGGCGAACGGTGCAGCTGCGAGACGATCACGCGCTCGGTGCCGTTGATGATGAACGAACCCTTGTCGGTCATGAGCGGAACTTCGCCCATGTAGACCTCTTGCTCCTTCACTTCCTTGACCACCTTCGACTGCGACGTCGACGACTCGCGGTCATAGATGATGAGCTGGACCTTGGCGCGCACGGCCGAGGCGAAGGTCAGACCACGGGTCTGGCATTCACGCACGTCGAACGCCGGCTTCGCCAGGTTGTACTCGAGGAACTTCATCTCGACGAAACCGTTGTGCGAGACGATCGGGAAGGCGGCGTCGAACGCGGCCTGCAGGCCTTCGACGGTGCGTTGTTTCGGGGGAATGCCGGCTTGCAGGAACGCGGTGTACGCGTCTTTCTGCATCTGCAGCAGGTAGGGGATTTCGACGACGCTGTCGCGATTGCCGAAACTTTTTCGGATGCGCTTGCGTTCGGTGTAACTGTACGCGGACGATTGGGCCATGAGAGCTCCGGTGCTTGAGATCTTCAGCGACTTGTCAGCAGTGCCGAGGCACCACTGCTTGGCGGCTGGCCACTACCAGCCGTTGGCGGACAGCGATGCGTTGCACATCGCCCGAACCAAGGGATCTTCTGCAGTCGGGGTCAGAAGACACTCGAAAATCCGCTTGATTTTGACTTTCCCTTCGACCTGAAGATCTCCGGGGAAGCCGGCAATCAAGCCGACTTTCGGGTGCGCTCTGAAAGCGGCAAAGGCTGGAGGGCCTTTTCAAGCACCTCCAGCCCTCTAGGGGGTCTGAATTACTTCAGTTCCACCTTGGCGCCAGCTTCTTCCAGCTTCTTCTTGGCAGCGTCAGCGTCAGCCTTCGACAGGCCTTCCTTGACAGCCTTGGGAGCGGCTTCCACCAGGTCCTTGGCTTCCTTGAGGCCCAGGCCGGTGATTTCGCGCACGGCCTTGATGACCGACACCTTGTTCGCGCCGACATCGGCCAGCACGACATTGAATTCGGTCTTCTCTTCGACCACAGCGGCGGCAGCGCCACCACCGGCGGCCGGAGCCGACATTGCAGCGGCGCTCACGCCGAACTTCTCTTCGATGGCTTTCACCAGGTCGTTGAGTTCCAGGACCGTCATCGCGTCGAGTGCGGTCAGAAATGCGTCTTTATCGAATGCCATTTTTGTTTCCTAACAATTGGGTTGAATGTTTCAAACGCGAGGCTCAAGCGGCCTGCGCTTCTGCCGGTGCATCGGCAACGGGTGCAGCTTCGCCACCACCGCGCTTCTCGGCCAGCGCCGCGAGCACGCGGGCGGTACGAGAGATCGGGGATTGCATCAAGCCCAGCAATTGCGCCAGCAGCACTTCCTTCGAAGGGATGTTGGCCAGTTGCTTCACGCCGTTCACGTCCAGGGCCTTGCCGCCAAACGCGCCACCGCGAATCACCAACTTGTCGTTGGTCTTCGCGAAGTCGGCCACCACCTTGGCGGCAGCCACTGCGTCTTCGGAAAAGCCGTAGATCAGCGGACCGGTCATCTGGTCGCCAACAATCTCAAACGCGCTACCGGCGACAGCACGGCGTGCCAGGGTGTTCTTCAGAACACTCAGGGTCACACCCTTGCTGCGCGCTTCGATGCGCAGTTTGGTCATATCGGCCACCGTGATGCCACGGTATTCCGCCATCACGAGCGTTTGAGCTTTTGCGGCGAGGCTGGTCACATCACTGATGACCGCTTCTTTCTCACTGCGATTCAGACTCAAGGTCTACTCCTTTTAATGCGATCTTCGGCCGGGGCCTGGGATCGCGCTTCATGCAGCGACCAACAACTGTTTCGGAACAAAAATCAAATTCCTTGCAGCGGGATCGCCATCTGCGCTGGATACCGGAAGGATCGATCCGGCGATTAAGTGCAGCGCCCTGCACACCAGCGGTCTTGGATGGCCCGCAGCAACCTGAGCTGCCGCGACCCACCACATTCGCCCCGCCCCTTCACGTTAGATCAGGAGCAAGGCAAATCTCTTTAGCTCGCCGAGATGGTTTGCGTGTCCACGCGGACACCCAGACCCATGGTCGACGACACAGCCACCTTGCGCAGGTACACGCCCTTGCTGGTCGCCGGCTTGGCCTTGACCAGAGCGTCGATCAGCGCGGCGAGGTTGCCCTGCAGCTTGTCATTGTCGAACGAGCGGCGGCCGATCGTGCCGTGCACGATGCCGGCCTTGTCGACGCGGAACTGGACCTGGCCAGCCTTGGCGTTCTTCACGGCCGTGGCGACGTCCGGAGTCACGGTGCCAACCTTGGGATTGGGCATCAGGCCGCGCGGGCCGAGGATCTGGCCGAGCGTACCGACGACGCGCATCGCGTCAGGGGCAGCGATCACGACGTCGAAAGGCATGTCGCCAGCCTTGACCATGGCAGCGAGGTCGTCCATGCCGACGATGTCGGCGCCGGCGGCCTTGGCTTCTTCAGCCTTGGCGCCTTGGGCGAACACGGCGACGCGCTTGGTCTTGCCGGTGCCGTTGGGCAGCACGACGGCGCCACGCACGACCTGGTCCGACTTCTTCGCGTCGATGCCGAGCTGCACAGCCACGTCGATCGATTCGTCGAACTTGGCGGTGGCGGCGTCCTTGACGATGACGATCGCGTCAGCCAGCGGGTACAGCTTGTTGCTGTCGACCTTGCCTGCGAGCGACTTCTGCTTCTTGGTGATCTTGGACATTTACACGCCCTCCACATTCACGCCCATCGAGCGGGCCGAGCCGGCGATGGTGCGAACTGCTGCGTCGAGGTCGGCGGCAGTCAGGTCCTTCATCTTGGCCTTGGCAATTTCTTCGAGCTGTGCGCGAGTGATCTTGCCGACCTTGTCGGTGTGCGGACGGGCCGAGCCCTTTTCCAGCTTGATGGCCTTCTTGATCAAGGTGATCGCCGGGGGCGTCTTGATGATGAAGGTGAAGCTCTTGTCAGCGAACGCGGTGATGACCACCGGCAGCGGCAGACCCGGCTCGACGCCTTGGGTTTGCGCATTGAACGCCTTGCAGAACTCCATGATGTTCAGACCGCGCTGACCGAGTGCGGGACCGATCGGCGGGGACGGGTTGGCCTTACCAGCTGGCACTTGCAGCTTGATGAAGCCGACGATTTTTTTCGCCATGCTTTTTGCTCCTTGCGGGTGATATCGCCTTGGCTTGCGGCCAGGGCTCCCCGGGGTTGAACGACTCTTCGATCAAGGCCGCGCGCCGAGTCGGACAACGCGCAGCCGGGAATGCTTCAGGCCTTGCGGCCTGTGGCTCAGGTCTTTTCGACCTGGCTGAATTCGAGCTCCACAGGCGTCGCGCGGCCGAAAATCATGACCGACACGCTGACCTTGCTCTTCTCGTAGTTGACTTCTTCGACCGTGCCGTTGAAGTCGGTGAACGGGCCTTCCTTGACGCGCACGAATTCGCCGACGGTGAACTCGACCTTGTGGCGCGGCTTCTCGGTGCCCTGCTGCATCTGGCTGACGATGTCCTCGACCTCTTTCTGCGAGATCGGGGCCGGACGGTTCTTGGCGCCACCCACGAAACCCGTCACCTTGTTGGTGTGCTTCACCAGGTGCCAGCTCTCGTCGTCCATGATCATTTCGACCAGGACGTAGCCAGGAAAGAAGCGGCGCTCGGTGGTGCGCTTCTGGCCGTTCTTGATCTCGACCACTTCCTCGGTCGGAACCAGGATGCGGCCGAACTTGTCCTGCATGCCGGCGCGGTTGATGCGCTCGGTGATGTTGCGCTCGACGGCCTTTTCCATGCCCGAATAGGCATGCACCACATACCAACGCAGATCGGGGTTGGCGGCGGGAGCCAGAATCGGAGTGTTTTCCTCTTCAGGCGTGGTTTCAACTACGTCGTCGGTCATTGCTTACTTTCTCCAGCCCAGAATGAGGTCGAAAAACACCCATTCGAGCGTCTTGTCGGTGAGCCAGAGGAAGACGGACATGATCGCCACAAAGGCGAACACATAAGCCGTCATCTGCATTGCTTCCTTGCGGGTCGGCCACACGACCTTCTTGACCTCGCGCCACGAGTCGCGGCCAAAAGCCCACAACTGACGGCCATTCTCCGAACTGCCAAAGGCACCCACCGCAGCGGCCAGGCCGACCAGCAGCGCAGCCCACTGGACCAGCGAACCTTGGCGCGACAGCAGATAGAACGCCACAATGGCGCCCACTGCCAGCACAACAGCCGCGGCCAACTTGGCCTTGTCTGCGCCGGTGCTCACGGTTTCGATTTGAGAAGTGGCCATGGTTGGCTGATTTCCTGCGCCTTTCGGCCTTCTATTCAATGCGCCTCTTGAGACGCCGAAGCCCATCGGGTCACGATGGGCTTTTCGGGGTGCCACCTAGGTGGCAGGGGCAGTAGGAATCGAACCTACAACCTTCGGTTTTGGAGACCGACGCTCTGCCAATTGAGCTATACCCCTCCGGTACTCTTTTCGCTCGGCTTAGATGTCGAGGATTTTCGCCACGACGCCCGAACCCACGGTGCGGCCGCCTTCGCGGATGGCGAAGCGCAGG